>NZ_JAMBDT010000099.1:0-19202 GCF_025143765.1 Gordonia sp. p3-SID1431 | reverse complement strand
AGCAGTGATTGGGCTCGCGCCGAGCACAACGGGTTCTTTCGGAGTCCACGACGGCCGGCAGGCCGCAGACACTGAGGTATGAGGAGCGATAGCCGCCGGGCCGAGCAAGCGACGAAGGAGCGCGTCGAGGTCGGCGAGCTACGACGGGTTGCGTTGCAGCGCAGTCAGTTGCGTGCGAGGTACTCGGCTAGGAATGCTTCGACGAGGGAGGGTCGGAGCTGTCGTTGGCCGGGTCGGGGTGGTCTCACGTCGATGACGTGGCTGGTTCTCGACCATGAGCGACGCGCGTCGTCGTGGTGCCGGTTGTTCGGGCGCGCGTGATCGCCGGACCGCGTTGGTGGCCCGTGGATCTGCTCGCGCACGGTGTTCAGGTGTTGTGTGAATCGCCGGGGTATGTCGGGTCGGCGGTTGATGTGTTCGGGGTTGGGTGGTGCGCCGGGTTCGGCGTTGAGTCGCCAGATGCAGCGGCCTTCGTCTGGTCCGGACCGGGCGATGCGGGTGGTGTATTGGCCGGGTTGGTCACCGACCATCCGGTTGTGGCGTGGGCAGGCCGGTGCGAGGTCGTCGATGTCGGTGAGACCGCCTTTGGCCCAATCCTTCTGGGCGTGATGAAGCTCGATGTGGGTGGCGGGCTGCTCGCAGCCTGGTGCTGAGCATACTTCCCCGTCGGGGCGGGCGAAGGAGACGAGGCGTTGTTCGCGGGTGGCGAGTCGTTTCCCGCGCCCGAAGTGCAGCGGGACAGCGGAGGCGTCTTTGAAGATCGCCAACCACGGTTGGACCTCACCGGCCATGGCGATGAGGTCCGGGATGGGCAGCAGGGTTCCGGTGGCGGTGGTCGCGAGTCCGGCTTCACGGATGAGGTCGTTGAGGTCGGCTTTGACGATCAGTTGCACGGGTAATCCGCGGTGCGACTTTCCGAGGGTCCCGTCGGCGAAACCGGCGGCGAAAGCGGCGTCGAGGGCGTCGTGGTTGATCTGCGCGGGAGTGCGGCTGTCGCGGTCGGCCGCGGTGGTCAGGGCGTCGGGGTCAGCGGCCCCGGCCGGCCCGCTGGGTGCCTCGGGGTCGTCGGGATTGTTGAGCCCGGGTTTGCCCCATACCGCGAACATCATCGTCAGCCGGGCGGCGAGTTCGGGGGTCAGCGTGCCGGAGATCTTCGCGGTGCCATCAGCGCGTTGGCGGCCGATCCACAGGTTGCGGCGTCGTTTCTGGTCGGTGTCATCAGCCAATGTGCCGTCGGGGTCGAGATGAGCCAGCAGCCGGGCACCGAGTTGAGTGATGTCGGCGGGTGTGTGGTCGGTGGCGATCTCGGCCATCTGCCGTTCGGCCGCGACTTTCACGTCGTGGTCGATTCCGTGGGGGATCTGGTCGAGGACATCGAGGGCTGCCTGCACGTGTGCGGAACCGACCGCTCCTGCGGCGAAAGCCTCGGCCAGGGTGGGGTGTTCGGGTTCCAGTTTGTCGCCGCCGAGGCTGGTGCGGGTGGCGGTGGCGTCCATCTGCTTACGGCGTCGCATCGGGTTGGAGACGCGTAGCCGGTGGGTCATGTACTGCATGAGTGTTCGGCACCCGGCTTTGCGGGGCAGGTCGCGGGCCTCGACCTGATCGATCTGCCGGTCACCGGCAACAGTCAACCGTGCGATCGCTTTCTCGGTATCGGCTGCCACTTCGGCCAACTCGGCATCGGTGCACGGCCCCAGGTCGACCGTCTGCAACTCGTCCACGATGCGGTGGAGGTCGGCAATCAACTCGACGGCACGCGGCTGCGGCGTCGCTGATCCGTCAGACATGGCCACCCCCCCAAGAACCGTAGCTGCGAATGTACGTTCGAGTGTACACCACAGCCGGCATCTCGCAACTCGAAAGTTTCTGTTGTGCAACGGTATTCGGCGACAGCAACTTGTCGGTGCGTTGTGGTAGGTGGGGGCGCCGGTTTGCGTTGTCCTCGAATTATGTTGTTACGAGTCCTCTCTCGACTGCGGATGTGCGCGGGGAGGCCAGAGACCGCTCAGACGTCCAGCACTTCGGTCAACTGCGGGACGATCTGCTTCTTGCGCGAGACGACGCCTTTGCCGAAGGCGTGGCCGTCGGCGACGGTGACACCCAGCGCCTGCTCGATGGCCGAGGCGGGTTCGCCGACCACGAGCAGGTCCGAGTCGGCCTTGATCACATCGGTGATGAGCAGGAGGTAGAGGTCGTAGCCGGCTGCCTCCTTCTCGGCGGTCATCGCCGTCAGGAACTCGTCGCGACGGTCGAGTATCTCGGCGGAGTCGACCGTGGTGATCTGCGAGACCCGCACCGTCTTCGGCCCCATTTCGAAGCTCTTGGAGTCCCGTCCGATGATCGCCGACACCGGCTCGTCGCCGAGCGCGGTCCCGGCCCGTAGAAGCGCGTCGCCGTACTCGTCGACGTCGACGCCCGCGATGTCGGCAAGCTCGGCGGCAGCGGCGCGATCGGCGTCGGTGCAGGTGGGGGAGTTGAACAAGAGGGTGTCGGAGATGATCGCCGACAGCATGATGCCCGCCTGCGGACGCGGGATCTCGACCCCGTTCTCCGCGTACATCCGGGTGAGAATCGTGCAGGTGCATCCGACCGGCTCGACGCGCATGTACAGCGGCGCCGCCGTCTCGAAATTGGCGATCCGATGGTGGTCGATGACCTTCAGGACGGTCACGTCGGTGATGTCGGCGACGCTCTGCTGGCGCTCGTTGTGGTCGACGAGCATCACCTCCGCCGGCGCGGCCGTCTCGATGACGCGCGGCGCGTCGAGTCCGAAATGCTCCAGTGCGAAGGCGGTTTCGAGACTCGGCCGGCCCAGGGCGACGGCCTCGACATCGCTGCCCAGCGCGGCTTCGAGGTGGGCGAGGCCGATCGCCGCCCCGATGGCATCGGTGTCGGGGTTGCGGTGTCCGAACACCAGGATCTTCGACATGGGAGCTCGGCTTTCTCCTCGGCGGTGCGCGTGGGCCCAGACTACGACGATCCCGGCGCCTCGCGGGTCTCGTTCCCGGTGAGCATGATCCTCAGCCGGTCGGCGCCGCCCCGGGGTCGGGGTTCTACATTGGCTCCATGTCCACGACCGGGCGTCGACGCGTCATCCTGGTCGTCTGCTGTCTGAGCATGTTCCTCGTCGGCCTCGACATCTCCGCGGTCAACGTGGCGCTGCCGTCGATCGGTGCCGATCTCGACGCCACGCCGTCTCAGCTCCAGTGGGTGGTCGACTCGTACACGCTGGTCGTCGCGAGCCTGCTCATTCTCGGTGGCACCACCGGCGACCGGCTCGGTCGCAGACGCATCTTCGGGGTCGGCCTCGCGGTTTTCGGAACCGGGTCGGTGCTCTGCGCGGTGTCGCCGACAGCGGAGGTGCTCATCGCGGCCCGGGCCGTCCAGGCGGTCGGTGGCTCGATGCTGAACCCGGTGGCCCTGTCGATCGTGACCACTGTGTTCACCGAGCCGAAGGCGCGTGCGCGGGCGATCGGGTTGTGGGGAAGTGCATTCGGGGCGAGTCTGGCCTTCGGCCCGGTCGTCGGTGGTGCGCTCGTCTCCGGCCTGGGCTGGCAGGCGATCTTCGTGCTCAATGTCCCGGTGTGCGTGCTCGCCCTCGTTCTCAGCCGGCGGTACGTCCCTGAGTCGAGGGCGCCACAGCCTCGACGGGCCGATGTGGTGGGTCAGCTGCTGATCCTCGTGCTGTTGGGAACCGTGACGTTCGGGATCATCGAAGGGCATGTGCTGGGCTGGAGGTCCGGCGTCATCGTCGGCTGTTTCGCGGTCGCTGCGTGCTCGTCTGCGATCCTGATCTGCTACGAATTGCGCCGCGACGAGCCGCTCCTGGACCCGCGGTTCTTCAGCAGTGTGCCGTTCACCGTCGCGGTCGTGTGCGCGGTCATCGCGTTCGCGGCGACCGGCGGGTTCCTCTTCCTCAACACCCTGTACCTGCAAGAAGTCCGCGGGCTGAGTCCGTTCGGCGCGGGTCTGATGCTGATCCCGATGGCTCTGGCCGCCGCGTGCTGCGCTCCGGTCTCAGGACGCCTCGTGGCCGCGCGGGGGTCCCGGCCGTCACTGTTCGCAGGCGGGATCGGGATGGCGGCGGGCGGAATGCTGCTCCTCGGCGTCGGACCCGACACCCCGTTCACCTACCTCGGCGCGGCCTACCTCGTGTTCGGCATCGGCTTCGGACTGGTCAACGCGCCCATCACGAATGCCGCGGTCTCGGGCATGCCGCGGACCCAGGCGGGGCTCGCCTCCGCGATGGCCTCCACCGGGCGGCAGGTCGGGACGGCGCTGGGCGTGGCGGTGTCCGGTGCCATCGCGTTCTCCGGACGGGTGGAAACTGTGGCCGACGACCTGAGCGCCACCGCACGACCGTTCTGGATGGTGGTGACATCGTGCGGCGTGGCGATCGCCGTGCTGGCCTACCTCGCTACCGGCGCCTGGGCGGAACGAACCGGCGTGCGCACACGCGACCGCGTCGAGTCCCGATCGGGCTCCTGGACGGCGTGAGATTCCCACCATCGCGCGATCAGCTCGACGATCCCGTCAGGCGTCCGCGTCCATCCGAGGTGCGTCGCGACGCCCCCGGCCGGACCGTCGGAGGCCCGGTAACACAGTGCCGACATCGCGTCCTTGTCGAACGCCGCGTCGTAGGCGTCCGCGGCGCGGCCGGACACGACCTCGTCGTCGTGCAACCGGATCGACAACGCCGGCAACCGCATTCGGGAGTCGAGCGCGAACGGCGCCCACCCGGTCAGCACCATGCGCGCCCATTCCCGCATCAGCGTGCGCGGCGTCGGACCGCCGAAGCCGCGTCGTGGCCACCGGCCGAGCACCGCCGCGACCGGCGTCACCGACGCGGCCAGTGCGGCGAGCGGGATCCCGCGTGCGCCGTAGTGGCGGAAGTGGGGGACCGATGCACCGATCGCCACGACCCCGTCGGGAGCTTGGTCGGTCCGTGACGCCACCACCGCCGCCAGCTGTGCACCCAGGCTGTGACCGAGCACCAGAACCCTCACCTCCGGGGTTTCGTTCCGCGCGGCGGTCACGGCGTCGGCCAGGTCGTCCGCCTCGTCGGCATAGGACCAGTCGGAACGTCGAGACGGTGGCTCGCTTCCCTCCTCGATCCCTCGCCGAGGGACGATCACGACGTCGAAACCGGCTCTGGTCAGGGCCTCCGTCAAGCGCCGGTACACACGCGCCGGCACTCCCATCGCCGGCGAGATCAACACCGTCGTGTGCCGTGTGCGAACGGGGTCGTTCTCTATGCGGGTCATGTCCCCAACGTCTCGCACCCACGCCGCCGGCACCACTACCTACCAGGTAGTCGTTTCAGGGCGCGGCCCTGTGGATACCAACCAGCGATGGTCGACGCGGACACGAAGGGAGCGACACATGTCGGATGTGAGTGACTTCTCGGAGACCCGCAAGCGCGTGGCGGACGCCGCGATGGAAGCGGGCGTCCGGATCGCGGTCGCCGAATCGCTGACCGGCGGGAACCTGGCAACCGAACTGAGCAAGGCGCCGAACGCGGGTACGTGGTTCCGCGGCGGGGTCGTGGCCTACCACAAGGACGTCAAGTATGACCTGCTCGATGTGCCCGAGGGGCCGGTCGTGAGCGAGACCGCGGCGCGCGCGATGGTGGCGTCGACCGCGAGGTTGTTCGACGCCGACCTCGTCGTCGCGGTGACCGGTGAGGCCGGTCCCGAGCCCGACGAGGCGGCACCGGGAACGGTGTGGTTCGGACTGGATCACCGGGGCCGCGTCAGCGCCTCCCGGGAAGTGTTCGACGGCGAACCCGAAGAGGTCCTCGCCCAGACGATCGGACACTCGTTGGAGTTGATCGAGTCCTGCCTACGGTCCTGATCGCCGGACGACCGTTACCCGTGAGGTAGTCGCCGCGCTCCCGCCCGGGACCTACCATGACCCCCATGACCGTCGAGGTGGGAAGCATGCTGCGGCAGTGGCGCTCTCGCCGCTCGTTGAGCCAGCTGGATCTCGCGTACGAGGTCGGTGTCTCGCCGCGTCACCTCAGTTTCGTCGAGACCGGTCGGTCACGCCCGAGTCCGGCGCTGCTCGAGGCGCTCTCCGAGCGGCTCGATGTTCCACTGCGAGAACGAAATTCGCTGCTCCTCGCTGCCGGGCACGCACCCCGCTACAGCGAGGAACCGCTCGACTCGGACACGATGGCCCACGTCCGGTCGTCGGTCCAGCGATTGCTCGACGCCCACAACCCGAACATGGGCATGGCGCTCGACCGGACCTGGAACGTCGTGCTGGCCAACGACACCGCGCTCACCCTTCTCGAGTTGTTGCCGCCCGAACTGCAGACCGGACCGGTCAACTTGTTCCGGGTGTCGCTGCATCCGGACGGATTCGCGCGGGCCACGCACAACTTCGACGAGTGGGCGACCTACCTGCTCGAGTTGCTCCGGCGGATGGCGCGGATCACCGGCGATCCGCGCCTCGCCGACCTCGAACGGGAGGTCTCGGGGTATCCGACCGTCGCCGCACTCGACGGACGTCTCGCCCGCGACCGTGCCGGAGTCGGGGGACAACCGCAGTTGCTGGTGCCGTTCCGGCTCACTCTCGGCGACCAAGTGCTGTCGTTCTTCAGCACCCTCACCACGTTCGGCTCCCCACGCGATGTCACCCTCGAGGAGCTGACCATCGAGCTGTTCTACCCCGCCGACGAGCCCACCGAGCGGTGGGTTGCGATGATGCAAGGGTGACCGACACCGCCCCCGACCTCTCCACCGCCGGCCCCACCTCACCCTCGGATGCGCGCCTCCCCGCTGCCGTGCTGTGGGACATGGACGGCACGCTGCTCGACTCCGAACCGATCTGGGACGTCGCGATGGCGGAACTGGCCGCACGGCACGGCATCGTCATGTCACCGGAACTCCGCGAATCCACTCTCGGGAACTCGCTGCCGGACGCATTGGCGAAGGTGCACGACGCGGCCGGTCTGTCCGCCGCGGAGCGCGATCCCGATGCCGACGGACGCTGGACCCTCGATCGGGTCGCTGAACTGTTCGCCGACGACCTGCCGTGGCGTCCCGGCGCACCCGAAGCACTCGACCTTGTGGCCGGGGCAGGGATCCCGATGGTGCTGGTGACGAACACGGTGCGGGAGTTGACCGAGGTGGCCCTGGAGACCATCGGGCGTGGACGCTTCACCACGACGGTCTGCGGCGACGAGGTGGCGGTGGGCAAACCCGCGCCCGACCCCTACCTGCGCGCGGCGGAACTGCTCGGTGTCCCGTCGGCCGACTGTCTGGCCGTCGAGGACTCGCCGACCGGTGCCCAGGCGGCATCGGCGGCCGGATGTCCGACGCTCGTCGTCGAGTCCGCGGCACCGGTCGAGCCGGGTCGGTTGCGCGTCTTCCGGACCAGTCTGGTCGGGCTGGACCTCGGCGATGTCGCCGGTGCATGGACCGGCGGTCTCGCGCGCATCTCGACATGCAAAAATGAGGAATCGTGAAGACTTTCGAGGAGCTGTTCGCCGAACTCAGCGACAAGGCGCAGAGCCGTCCCGAGGGTTCGGGTACCGTCGCCGCCCTCGACTCCGGTGTCCACACCCTGGGCAAGAAGATCATCGAAGAGGCGGGTGAGGTCTGGCTCGCCGCCGAACACGAATCCGACGAGTCGCTCGGCGAGGAGATCTCGCAGCTCGTCTACTGGCTGCAGGTGATGATGATCAAGCGGGGACTGACGCTGCAGGACGTGTACCGACATCTGTGACCGGTTGACCCGGTCCGGACACAGTCCACACGACACAGTTCTGCTCCATCCCCGCGCCCGCAGGCGCACTCCACGAAAAGGACAACGAGATGCTGCGAGTGGCCGTACCCAACAAGGGTGCGCTCTCCGAATCTGCGTCGGCCATCCTCTCCGAGGCCGGCTATCGCCGCCGGACCGACGCCAAGGACCTCACGGTCCTCGACAACAACAACGACGTCGAGTTCTTCTTCCTGCGTCCCAAGGACATCGCGATCTATGTCGCCTCCGGCCGGCTCGACCTGGGCATCACTGGACGTGACCTCGCCCGCGACTCCGGCGCCGAGGTGGGCGAACAGCTGGCCATGGGCTTCGGCTCGTCGACCTTCCGTTACGCGGCTCCGGCCGACCAGCAGTGGGCAGTGGCCGATCTCGCGGGCAAGCGCATCGCCACGTCGTACCCGAACCTCGTGCGCGAGGACCTGGCCGGTCATGGCATCACCGCCGACATCATCCGGCTCGACGGTGCGGTCGAGATCTCGATCCAGCTCGGTGTCGCCGACGCGATCGCCGACGTCGTCGGTTCCGGTCGCACGCTGCGTCAGCACGGCCTGGTGGCGTTCGGTGAATCGCTGTGCGATTCCGAGGCGGTCCTGATCTCCCGACGCGACGCCGACCTCACCAAGGCCGAACGGCAGTTCGTCGCCCGAGTGCAGGGAGTGGTGTTCGGACAGCAGTACGTGATGATCGACTACGACTGCCCCCGTTCGCTTCTCGATCAGGCGTCGGCGCTCACGCCGGGCCTCGAGTCGCCGACCGTGGCGCCCATGGCCGACCCGGACTGGGTCGCGGTCCGCGCAATGGTGCCCCGCAAGGACCACCAGAACCTCATGGACGAGCTGTCCGAGCTCGGCGCCAAGGCCATCCTGGCGACGGACATCCGGTCCTGCCGGTTCTAGCGGAGGCAGATCCACCCAGTTTCGGGGGGGCCCCCCCCCGCCGCGGGGGGGGGGGGGGGCGCCCGGTACGGTGTGCTTGCCGCCCATCGCTAAGTTCCCGACGGGCGGCGATGCCCGTGATCGAGAACTGGTAGACCCGAGAAGTGGAGTGCGGATGACGAAGAAGCTGACAGTACTGTTGGCGGTTTTGGCTGCGACGGTGCTGGCCGGCTGGGGAGGGGGCGTCGCGGTCGCCGCACCGGCGAAGATCTTCATGGGAGGCGGGTCCGGAATCCTGGTGCTCAAGGGCGGCAACTCCGCCGCGGCCTGCACCCTGACCACCATCGGCCGCTCGAAGACCAACAAGCTCATCGGCGTCACCGCGGGACACTGCGGCACTCCCGGCCAGAAGGTCTACTCCGAGACGTTCCAGGACCGCGGCCAGGCAGGCACCATCACCTACACCGCGCCGGATCTCGACATGGCGATCATCGAACTCGACGCCTCGCGAGTCGTGCCGCTGCGCACGGTCCGCGGCGTGACGATCCGCTCGGTCGACCAGGCGCCGCTCGCCTTCCCGACCATCGCCTGCAAAGAAGGCCGGACCACCGGCAACACCTGCGGCATCGCCTGGTTCTCCGACGGCGACGTGCACGTCAGCCAGATGTGCGTCATCGAAGGTGACTCCGGTAGCCCCGTGGTCGTCGGCGACCGGCTGGTGGGCATGGTGAACGCCTACTACTTCCTCGGTTGCCTCGGCCCCGAGACCGGCACCAACATCCAGCCGATCCTGAAGCGGATCGCTTCGCTCGACGCTTACAAGGGGTTCCGGGTCGCCTGACGACTCTGGGTCCCACCCCCACCGACGCCCCGGATGGTTTCCCTCCGGGGCGTCGTCGTGTGCGGGGTGACGTGCGCAGTGAGGCGCCGGGACGACTGCTCGGGCCGAGCACGACCCGGGTGGTCAGCCGGCTTCGGTCACCGGGTGACCCCGAGCCAGTCCTCGATCTCCCGGGTGACCGCTGCCGTCGCCTCCAGGGGTGCGAGATGTCCGACACCGTCGAGGATCACGGGGTCGCGGCGGTCGGGCAGGAGGTCTCGTAGCTGCGTGGCCTGCTCGACGGGAATCCACGGATCGTCGGCGCCCCAGCCGATCCGCGTCGGGCATCGAACCTGAGACAGGCGTTCCGCGACGGGTCTGGTATGCTCCGGCCGCAATGCCGCGATCTGACGATAGAACCCGGCCTTGCCGTCCCCGCCGAGCCACGGACGAGTCAGCTCGTCGAGGTCATTGTCCGTCAGCCGGTGCCGCGCGGCACCGGCGATGTACTCGCGCACCAACGCCGCGTGCAAGGGGTCGGGAAGTTGCTCGAAGACCTCGGTGTTGTCGGCGACCAGTCGGAAGAAGGGCGACCCCCACGGATCGAGAGTCACGATGTCCCAGAGGAACAACGACGCGTACTCGCGACCGTGGAGCAGATGCGCGCCCAGTGCCACCGCGCCCCCGATGTCGTGTGCGATCACGTGCGGCCGCGTCAGACCCCACTGAGACTGCAGCACAGCGAATCTCGACATCTGGGTCGCCAGATCCACCGGTGCGTCCGTGACCATCGACTGCCCGTATCCAGGCATGTCCCACAGGAAGACTCGGCGACCGAGGCCGATCTGTTGCGCCACGCCGGCCCACACGTACGCCGACCACGGAGTCCCGTGGCACATCACCACATCGATGTCGGTGTGCCCCGCCGGCTCGAGAACATATGTCGCAACACGCTCCACGTCGACATAGACCGGCGGTGGCAGAACGATCCCTTGGCTGTCCACGAGTCAGACATTAAACCCGTCGAGCCGAACCCACCCATTTTCGGTATTTCCTCACCCCGCGACCCCGGTGGGTTTGCCGAAAAGGGGTGGGTCTGCGGAGACGCACGCGGGCCCGCACCACATCGGTGCGGACCCGCTGTCGGCGCTACGTTCAGCGCAATACCGCTGCGACTCAGGCGGTCTCGGTGATCGGACGATCAACCCAGCTCATCAGGTCGCGCAGCTTCTTGCCGGTGACCTCGATCGGGTGCTCGGCGTTGTCCTTGCGCAGGCCCTCGAGCTCCTTGTTGCCGCCCTCGACGTTGGCGACGAGGCGCTTGACGAAGGTGCCGTCCTGGATGTCGGTGAGGATGCCGCGCATGCGCTCCTTGGTGTCGGCGTCGATGACCCGCGGGCCCGACACGTAACCGCCGAACTCGGCGGTATCCGAGACCGAGTAGTTCATGCGCGCGATGCCGCCCTCGTACATGAGGTCGACGATCAGCTTGAGCTCGTGCAGCACCTCGAAGTAGGCCATCTCGGGGGCGTAACCCGCCTCGACCATCACCTCGAAGCCGGTCTTGACCAGTTCCTCGGTGCCGCCGCACAGCACGGCCTGCTCGCCGAAGAGGTCGGTCTCGGTCTCTTCCTTGAACGTGGTCTTGATGATTCCGGCACGACCACCGCCGATGGCGCTGGCGTAGCTCAGCGCAAGCGCCTGGCCCTCGCCCTTGGGGTCCTGGTGGACGGCGATGAGCGCGGGAACGCCCTTGCCGTCGACGAACTGGCGGCGCACGAGGTGGCCGGGGCCCTTCGGGGCGACCATCGCGACGGTCACGTTCTCCGGCGCCTTGATGAGGCCGAAGTGGATGTTGAGACCGTGGCCGAAGAACAGCGCGTTGCCGTCCTGCAGGTTCGGCTCGATGTCCTCGGTGAAGATCTTCGCCTGCGAGGTGTCGGGCGCCAGCACCATGATGACGTCGGCCCAGGCGGCGGCCTCGGATGCGGTGAGCACCTTGAGGCCCTGCTCCTCGGCCTTGGCCTTCGACTTGGAGCCCTCACGCAGACCGATCACGACGTCGACGCCGGAATCGCGCAGCGACAGCGAATGCGCATGGCCCTGGCTGCCGTAGCCGATCACCGCGACCTTGCGACCCTGGATGATCGACAGATCCGCGTCGTCGTCGTAGAACAGTTCGATGGCCACTATGTTTCCCTTCGATATGTGGTGTCCCTGGCGGATTCTCGGAATCCGTCGGGATTCGTAATTCCCTTGTCGCTCCTCGCCGATGCTCAGATGAGCGCGACGACAGCGGGATTCTCTGTCAGCGGTTGGCCGACATGCTCTTCGGTCCCCGACCGAGGGTCACCGCGCCCGATTGCGCGATCTCCCGGATTCCATACGGATCGAGCATCCGCAGAAGTGCTTCGAGTTTTTCCGACGTGCCGGTGGCCTCGATGGTCAGCGACTCGGGTGAGACATCGATCACCTTGGCGCGGAACAGGTTCACCACCTCGATGACCTCGGTGCGCACCGTCGAATCCGACCGCACCTTGACCATCATCAGCTCGCGCGAGACCGAGCTCGCCGGGTCCTGCTCGACGATCTTGATCACGTTGATCAGCTTGTTGAGCTGCTTGGTGACCTGCTCGAGGGGGAAGTCCTCCACCGAGACCATGATGGTCATCCGCGAGATGCCCTTGAGCTCGGTGGGGCCCACGGCGAGTGACTCGATGTTGAATCCGCGCCGCGAGAACAGCGCCGAGATCCGCGCGAGGACGCCGGGTCGGTCTTCGACCAGGACACTGAGGGTATGGGTGGTGCTCACTGCTCGTCCTTCTGGTTTGCGCGATCGGCCGGCGCGTTGTCGACCGTTTGATGGCCATCCATCGCCTGGTGGATCTCCACCGGACCCGACGCCGACTCGTCGTCGTCGAACAGCGGCCGGATGTCGCGGGCGGCCATGATCTCGTCGTTGCCGGTACCGGCGGCGACCATCGGCCACACCTGGGCGTCCTTGCCGACGATGAAGTCGATGACCACCGGGCGGTCGTTGATCTCCCGCGCCTTCGCGATCACCTCGTCGACGTCCTCCTCGCGCTCGACGCGGAAGGCCACGCAGCCCAGCGCCTCCGAGAGCTTGACGAAGTCCGGGATCATCCGCGAGTGCGTCGACAGATCGGTGTTCGAGTAACGCTCTTCGTAGAACAGCGTCTGCCACTGACGGACCATGCCCAGGTTGCCGTTGTTGATCAGCGCCACCTTGATCGGGATGCCCTCGATCGCGCAGGTGGCGAGTTCCTGGTTGGTCATCTGGAAACAGCCGTCACCGTCGATCGCCCAGACCTCGGCGTCGGGGTCGGCGGCCTTGGCGCCCATGGCGGCGGGCACCGCGTAGCCCATCGTGCCCAGACCACCGGAGTTGAGCCAGGTGCGCGGCTTCTCGTAGGAGATGAACTGTGCGGCCCACATCTGGTGCTGGCCGACACCTGCGCAGTACACCGCGTCCGGGCCGGCGGCCTTGCCGAGGGCCTGGATGACGAACTCCGGCGACATCGAGCCGTCGGTCTGACGGTCGTAGCTCAGAGGATAGGTCCGACGCAGGTTGTCGAGGTAGGACCACCACTGCGAGATGTCGGGAGTCGAGCCGCTGGTCGCCCGCTCCTCGCGCAGCGCCTCGGTGAGCTCGGCGATGACCGCCTTGCAGTCACCGACGATCGGCACGTCGACGGGCCGGTTCTTGCCGATCTCGGCGGGGTCGATGTCGGCATGGATGACCTTGGCGTTCGGCGCGAACGACGACAACTGTCCGGTGACCCGGTCGTCGAAGCGTGCTCCGAGGGTGATCAGCAGGTCGCTGCGCTGCAGGCCCGCGACCGCCGCCACCGTGCCGTGCATGCCGGGCATGCCCAGGTGCAGCTGGTGGCTGTCGGGGAACGCGCCGCGTGCCATCAGCGTGGTGACCACCGGGATGCCGGTCAGCTCGGCCAGTTCCAGCAGCTCGGCCGACGCGTTCGCCTTGATGACACCGCCGCCGACATAGAGCACCGGCGACTTCGCGGCGTTGATCATGCGGGCCGCCTCGCGAACCTGCTTGCCGTGGGGCTTGGTCACCGGGCGGTAACCGGGCAGGTCGATCTGCGGCGGCCAGGAGAACGTGGTCTGCGCCTGCAAGATGTCTTTGGGGATGTCGACCAGGACCGCGCCGGGACGACCGCTCTCGGCGATGTGGAACGCCTCGGCGATGGTCTTCGGGATGTCGATCGCCCGGCTGACCAGGAAGTTGTGCTTGGTGACGGGCATCGTGATACCCGAGATGTCGGCTTCCTGGAACGCATCGGTGCCGATGAGCGCGCGACCGACCTGGCCGGTGATCGCGACGACCGGCACCGAGTCCATCTGGGCGTCGGCCAGCGGGGTCACCAGGTTGGTGGCACCGGGACCGGACGTGGCCATCATGACGCCGGCGCGTCCGGCGACCTGGGCGTACCCGGTCGCGGCGTGACCTGCGCCCTGCTCGTGACGGACGAGGACGTGGCGGACCTTCTGCGAGTCCAGCAGCGGGTCGTAGACCGGCAGGACCGCGCCACCCGGAATGCCGAAGACGACCTCGACACCGAGCTCCTCGAGGGAACGAACCACAGACTGGGCGCCGCTGACACGCTCGGGAGCAACGGTGTGCTGGGTTACCGCACGGAGGTTGCCCGCCGCCGGAGACTGCTGCCGCAGTCCTGCGTTGCGCGTCGGCTCGTTGCGGCCGGCGTCGGTGCGTGCTGTTGGTGCGCTCACTGCACGATCCTCATCTTGGTTGTGGAATCCGATATCGGTGATGGAAGTACCTGGCATGAAAAAACCCCCGACAGCTTCCGCTGTTCGAGGGTGGCGCGTCGATGCCGGTTGGGGGTCTGCGAGGTGACCGGTCAGGCGAAGACGCGCCAGCCGATTACTACGAGGATCCCGTTCTGCATCACGGGTTCACGGTAGGACTGTGTTCGGTTCTGAGTCAAACTCCGGACCACGCCGTCTCACCATCTGGGAAAACACTGGTCGAGTCGGTTGTCTGCGCACCTCGATTTCGGTCCGGCGCGACGAACCCGTCGGCGAGAGGCCTCGGGGCCGGTTGGCACAATGGAGCGGTGCCGACTGATTCCACCGACCCCGTAGACCCGAAGACCAGCGCGACCCCTGCCGACGACGTCGCATTCGACTATCCGGTGACGTTCCGTATCAACCGGACCGCCTACTTCACGGTCCCGATGGCCGCGCTGGTGGTCGTGCTCCTGGTCGGCGCCTCCCCGTGGTTTGCCTTCGCCCTGATCGTCCCGGTCCTGGTCTGGTTGTGGATCCACCGGTTGCGGACCGTGGTCACCGAGAACGGACTCACCTCGGTGCGGATGTTCTCGACCACCGAGATCGCCTGGTCCGACATCGCCGGACTGCAGTTCCCGAAGTGGAGTTCGGTGCGTGCGGTCCTGACGGATGGCAGTCGAGTTCGTCTGCCCGCCATCGGTTTCCGTGATCTTCCCGCGTTGTCGCTCGTCAGTGGTGGCCGCATTCCGGACCCCTTCGAGGCGGCCCGCTCTGCCGAGTAGTCACGGTCTCCTCGTTTCCGGCACGGATCCGACTCCGCTCGGTCTCAGAGGCCTCCACCTGCCGGCGATAGAGTGCGGCCGTGGAGCACACCCGAACATTCGACGCCGGTGAACTCGACGAACTGATCTCGGCAGGTCGCCTCGCAGACGTCGGGACGACGCTGTCCGCGATGCCCGCGGGCGACATCGCCGCCCTGCTCGACCGGCTCCCCCACAAGTCCCGTGGCGTCGCGTTCCGTCTGCTGGCCAAGGACCTCGCGGTGGAGGTGTTCGACGATCTGTCGGCCGGCTCGCAGCGCCGCCTCATCGACGATCTGGGCACCGCGGACGTGGCCGCCGCCTTCGACCACCTCGACCCCGACGATCGCGCCGAGTTGCTGGACGAGTTGCCCGCGGGAGTCGCCAAGTCGCTGATCCAGCAGTTAACCCCGGCCGAACGCGACATGACCGCGGTGGTTCTCGGCTACCCGCGCGGTTCGGTGGGGCGTCGGATGAGTCCCGAGTTCGTCCACGCCCGAGAGGACGAACCGGCCGGCGACGCGTTGGCCCGCGTGCGAGAACGCGGACACGCCGCGGAGACGATCTACACGGTGCCCGTCCTCGACGGCGCTCGCTCGCTGTGCGGTGTGGTCAGCCTGCGCGACCTCCTCCTGGCCGACCCGGCCGAACCCGTCCACGACCTGATGAACAAGCCGATGTTCGCTCATGCCGAGGATGACGCCGAGGCCACCGCACAGAGGTGTGTGGACCGGGGAATCCTCGCCATGCCCGTCGTCGACAGCGACAGCCGCCTGGTCGGCGTCCTGACGATCGACGATGCCGTCGACGTCGTCGAGCAGGCCCGGGACACCGACGAGGCCCGTGCGGGCGCGCGTGAACCCCTCCGCGACCCGTACCTGTTCTCGTCCATCCTGTCGATCACGCGCGCCCGGATCGTGTGGCTGTTCGTGCTCGCGGTGTCGGCGATCCTCACCGTCAACGTGCTGGAGATCTTCGAGGGCACCCTCGAGCAGCGGGTCGCGCTGGCACTGTTCATCCCGCTGCTCACCGGGATCGGCGGGAACACCGGTTCGCAGGCGGCGACGACCGTGACCCGCGCACTCGCCACCGACGAGGTCGCCCCGCGCGACGTCGCCCGCGTCGCCGCCAAGGAGGTCCGCGTCGGACTGACCATGGGCGCGCTACTCGGACTCGCCGGGTTCACCGTCGCCGCACTCGTCTACGGCCTCGAGATCGGTGTGGTGATCGGCCTGACGATCCTGTCGGTGTGCACCCTTGCCGCGACGGTGGGCGGCGTGATGCCGCTGATCGCGAAGTCGATCCGCGTCGATCCCGCGGTGTTCTCCACGCCGTTCATCTCGACGTTCTGCGACGCCACCGGCCTTCTCCTCTACTTCTCGATCGCCAAGACGGTGCTGGGGATCTGACCCCGACCGAGGACGGCACCGGCGCGGCCCGGCCCGCACGCCCGAATGGTTTTGTTACCCATCGTCACAGCGGAGTAGCCTGCTTCTCGGTGCTCCCTCACGCCCACCCTCAGCGAGGCGGCGCCCGTCAACACAGTTCGCCCCGGCCACAGCCCGTGGGAACACACCCGGGGTCGCGGTGTTGAGCCGAAGAGTCCGGCGCCGGTCCGTCACCGCACGTCCGATCGCGCCGGGCCCGCCTGAGCCACACGATCGATTCGAGGAACCCATGCCTGCTCTGAGGTCACGTACCACCACCGTCGGCCGCGAAGCCGCCGGCGCCCGCTCCCTGTGGCGCGCCACCGGGATGACCGACGACGACTTCGGCAAGCCGATCGTGGCCATCGCCAACTCCTACACCCAGTTCGTGCCGGGGCATGTGCACCTGAAGGACGTCGGCGACATCGTGGCCGAGGCCGTGCGGGCCGCCGGTGGCGTGCCGCGGGAGTTCCACACCATCGCCGTCGACGACGGCATCGCGATGGGTCACGGCGGCATGCTCTACTCGCTGCCCAGTCGCGAGATCATCGCCGACTCGGTCGAATACATGGTCAACGCCCACACCGCGGACGCGCTGGTGTGTATCTCCAACTGCGACAAGATCACTCCCGGCATGCTCAACGCCGCGATGCGCCTGAACATCCCGACGGTGTTCGTCTCCGGCGGGCCGATGGAAGCCGGCAGGGCAGTCGTCGTCGGCGATGTCGCACATCCGTCGTCGGACCTGATCACCACGATCTCGGCGTCGGCGAACAGTGCCGTCGACGACGCCGGACTCGACGAGGTCGAGCGGTCGGCGTGCCCCACGTGCGGTTCGTGCTCGGGCATGTTCACGGCCAATTCGATGAACTGCCTCACCGAGGCTCTCGGACTGGCACTGCCCGGCAACGGCTCGACGCTGGCCACCCACGAGGCCCGCCGCGCCCTGTTCGCGCGCGCCGGCACGGTCGTCGTCGATGCGGCGACACGTTGGTATCGCGACGACGACGCATCGGTGCTGCCGCGGAACATCGCCACGCCGACCGCGTTTCGGAACGCGATGGCCCTCGACGTCGCGATGGGCGGTTCGACCAACACCGTCCTGCACATCCTCGCCGCCGCGCAGGAGGGAGAGGTCGCCGATTTCGACCTCGGGGTCATCGACGAGATCAGCCGCAACGTGCCGTGTCTGTCGAAGGTCTCGCCGAATTCGGACTACCACATGGAGGACGTCCACCGGGCCGGCGGAATCCCGGCGATCCTCGGGGAACTGCGCCGCGCGGGCCTGCTCGACGACACCGCGTCGACCGTGCACACCCCGACCATGGCCCAAGCGCTCGACGACTGGGACATCCGCGGCGGCAAGGCTATCGACGAGGCCGTCGAACTCTTCCACGCCGCACCGGGCGGCGTCCGCACCACCACTCCGTTCTCGACGTCGAACCGGTGGAGTTCGCTCGACACCGATGCCGCAGGCGGTTGCATCCGCGACCTCGAGCACGCCTACACCGTCGAAGGCGGTCTGTGCGTGCTGCGCGGAAACCTCGCCCCCGACGGCGCCGTCCTGAAGACCGCGGGCATCGACGAGGACCTGTGGCACTTCGAGGGCCCGGCCCGTGTCGTCGAGAGCCAGGAAGACGCCGTCCAGGTCATCCTCTCCAAGACCATCCAGGCCGGCGAGGTCCTCGTCGTGCGGTACGAGGGTCCCGCGGGCGGCCCCGGCATGCAGGAGATGCTGCATCCGACGGCTTTCATGAAGGGCACCGGGATGGGCAAGAAGTGCGCCCTCATCACCGACGGCCGGTTCTCCGGCGGGTCGTCGGGCCTGTCGGTCGGTCACATGTCCCCCGAAGCCGCGTCGGGTGGTGCCATCGGACTCGTCGAGGACGGCGACCCGATCCTCATCGACGTCAAGACCCGCCGCCTCGAGGTCCTGGTCGACGAGGAGGTGCTCGCCGAGCGCCGCGCCAAGATGGAGGCCTCCGAACGGCCATGGCAGCCGAAGGATCGTCAGCGCACGGTGACCACCGCACTGCGCGCGTACGCCAAGCTCGCGACGTCGGCCGACCGCGGCGCGGTGCGTCAGGTCGACTGACTACTCAGCACAGAGTGCGGGAGACGTATCGGATTCCGATACGTCCCCCGCGTTCTGTGTCGGTGCCGACTCAGACGAGCGGGTTGCTCCCGTTGGCCAGGACCCAGACGGCGACAGCTGCCGCCACGCCGACGATGAGCCAGAGGAACGAGCCGACGAACGGCCGTCGCGCCCAACCCCGTGGATAGTCGAGTGAGTACAGGCCCGGGCCGGTCAGGATGACGACCGCCGCGGCCACCGCGAGGAAGAGCTCGAACTCGACCCCGCCGGCGGCGGCGAAGAACGAGAAGCCATCAGCCATCGACATCTTGTAGGCCGCGGCGACGAGCATGGTGCCGAGGATCGCCGACGCCCCGATCGGGGTCAGCAGCCCGAGGATCACCATCAGTCCACCGATCGTCTCCGACAGCGCGCCGACGATCGCGAGGATCTGGGCGTAGTCGGCGGTGAAGCCGGCGTCGACGAGCATGGACTCGAAGCCGCTCAACCGCGGACCGTTCCACAGCCCGAAGAGCTTCTGCAGGCCGTGCGCACCGACCAGACCGCCGAGCGCGACGCGCAACAGCAGCAAACCCAGGTCGATGGTGCCGCGTCGCGATTTCGCGAGCGCATCCTTGAGGT
>NZ_JAMBDT010000098.1:0-19424 GCF_025143765.1 Gordonia sp. p3-SID1431 | reverse complement strand
GGGATACGCGGTCGCCGAAAACGGTTGCGAGCTCGACGAAGCCGAAATCCGCGAGCAGGTCCGCGCCCATGTACCCGGATACATGGTGCCCGACATCGTCATGCTGATCGACGAGTTGCCCCTCACCGCGAACGGCAAGCTGAACCGGCAGGCGCTGCCCGCGCCGGTGTTCGCGCGTGACGAACGGGTCGCCTACGTCGCGCCGTCGACTCCGCGGGAACGCGAAGTGGTCGCCATCGTCGAAGAGCTGCTCGACATCGAGCCGATCGGGCTGCAGGACAACATCTTCGCCCTCGGCGCGGACTCGCTCACCGCTGCCCGACTGGCGTCGCGCCTGCGCACCGTCGTCGGGCTCGACATCAAGCTGGCCAACGTCTTCGAGAGCCAGAGCCTCGGCGACATCATCCGGGTCGCGACACCGGTGACCGACGACGCCGCCGCGCGCCGGCCGGAGCTCGTGCCGCAGCCGCGCCCGGACCGGATTCCGTTGGCCTTCAGCCAACGTCGTCTCTGGTTCATCAACCGGCTGGACCCGACCTCGCCGGCCTACAACATCCCGGGGGCGGTGCGGCTCGGCGCCGACGTCGACGCCACCGCGCTCGCCGCGGCGATCGATGATGTCATCGCGCGACACGAGCCGTTGCGGACGACGTTCCCCGACGAGGACGGGGAGACCTACCAGTTCATCCATTCGGCGCAGGCGGCGGCCGCGGCGCGGTTGTTCGACGTGGTCGACGTGGCACCCGTGGACACCGAACGCAGGCTCGCCGACTTCGCGGTGACCGGTTTCGACCTGAATTACGAATATCCGGTCCGCGCACGACTTTTCCGCTCTGTGGCGCCCGACGGAACGCTCGATCACGTTCTGATCGTCGTCATGCACCACATCGTCGGCGACGGTGCTTCGCTGGGACCGTTGATCACCGACGTCCTGACGGCCTACGCCGCGCGGCTCGCCCACGAGCAGCCCGCATGGCGCCCGCTGCCGGTGCAGTACGCCGACTACGCGCTGTGGCAGCGCGACGTCCTGGGGGAGACCACCGACGACACCTCGCTCATGTCGGCGCAACTCGACTTCTGGCGCGCCGAACTGGCGGGGATGCCCGAGCTCATCTCGCTGCCCACCGACCGTGCGCGGCCCATCCGGCCCTCCGGTGCAGGCGGATACGTCGACACCCTCCTCGACGCCGACACCGTCGTCCGGCTGCACGCGGTGGCCGCACAGCACGGTGTGACCGTCTTCGCGATCTTCCACGCTGCGCTCGCCGTGGTGTTGTCGCGTCTGTCCGGCAGCGACGACGTCGCCATCGGCACCGCCATCGCCGGCCGGGACGAGCCGGAACTCGCCGACCTGATCGGCATGTTCGTCAACACCCTCGTGCTCCGCACGCGGGTGCATCCCGACACCGACCTCAACAGTCTGCTGAGCGAGGCCAATCACACTCGCGCGCAAGCACTCAGCAACGCCGATGTGCCCTTCGAGCAGGTCGTGGACGCGGTGGGTGCGCGCCGTTCCACCGCGCATTCGCCGCTGTTTCAGGTCGAGCTGGTGATGCAGCACGATCAGGTCGAGCGGCTCTTCGAGGACGAGGCCGGAATCAGCCTCATCGACGCGCGGGCACCGTTCGCGAAATACGACCTCTCGCTCAGTGTCGTCGAGTACGCCGATACCGGCGACCACGCCGGGCAGATCTCGGTGGCGTTCGGGTATGCGCGTGACCTGTTCGACGAGAGCACGATCGAACGGTTCGCCGGCTACCTCCACGATGTGTTGGGGACGATCGCCGGCTCGCTCGGGCGTGACGATGCCGGACCAGCGCTGCGCGTCGATGATCTCTTCGCGTTCCCCGAGGCCGAGGTGCACACGGTCCGGGGCTGGTCCCGCGGCGCCGCACGGGAACTCTCCGCGCCTGATCTGTCGGCTGCGCTGCTGACCGGATATCGCCGGGATCCCGCCGCGGTGGCGTTGGTCTTCGCCGGCCGCGAGGTCACCTACGGCGAATTCGCTTCCCGTGCAACGGCGCTCGCACGACAGCTGATCGACGACGGTGTCGGTCCGGATGTCGCGGTGGCCGTGTGCATTCCGCGCTCGGTGGAACTACTCGTCGCGGTGCACGCCATCGTGCTGGCAGGTGGTCAGTACGTGCCGCTCGACACCGAGGCGCCGGTCGACCGCGCCGACTACATGCTCGAGACCGCCGGTACCCGGCGCGTACTCGTCGGACCGGGGCCCCGCCCCGCCGTGGTCGACGACCTCGCCGACCGCGTCACGGTCACCGTGGTCGACGCCGCGGCCGAGATCGACTCGGACGCGGCACCGCTCGCCTCGACCGAGCGTCGCGGGCCGCTCGGTCCGGAGAACGCCGCGTACACGATCTTCACGTCCGGGTCGACCGGACGCCCCAAGGGTGTCGTCGTGTCCCATCGCGCGATCGTCAACCGCCTCGACTGGATGCAGGAGCACTACACGCTCACCCAGCGCGACGTGGTGCTGCAGAAGACGCCGGTGACCTTCGATGTGTCGGTGTGGGAGTTGTTCTGGCCCTTCATCTCCGGATCTCGGCTGGTGGTCGCCGAGCCCGGCGGGCACGGGGATCCGTCGTACCTCGTGGACATCATCCAGGACGCGGACGTGACCACACTGCATTTCGTGCCGTCCATGCTGTCGACCTTCCTCGACGTCGTCGGTGCGGACCGGCTGGCCGAACTGAGCTCGTTGCGTCAGGTGTTCACCTCGGGGGAGGCATTGACCGCCTCGACCGCGAGTGGCCTGCGCACCGCGCTGCCCGCCGTCGGGTTGCACAATCTGTACGGGCCCACCGAGGCCGCGGTCGACGTCACCGAGCACAACGTCCGCGGTTCGGAGACGGTCGTACCGATCGGGCGACCGGTGCCCAACACGACGATCCACGTCCTCGACCACCGGTTGCGTCCGCTCCCGTTCGGCGTGCCCGGTGAGATCTATCTCGGCGGCGTCCAACTGGCGCGTGGATACGTCTCGCAGGGCCGGCTCACCGCCGAACGCTTCGTGGCCGACCCGTATGGGCCGTCCGGGTCGCGGCTCTACCGCACCGGCGATCTCGGCAAGTGGAGCCCCGCCGGAGAGATCGAGTACCTGGGCCGCAACGACTTCCAGGTCAAGCTCCGGGGTCAGCGCCTCGAGCTCGGCGAGATCGAGTCGGCGCTGATGTCGGTGCCGGGCATCGTCCACACGGCGGTCACGGTCGCCGACCTCGCCGCCGGACAGAGCCTGGTGGCCTACTACTCGCCCGACTCCGTCAGCCCGGCCGAGGCCCAGTCGCATCTGACCGGGACGGTGCCGGAGTTCATGGTGCCGACGATCTGGATGCCGCTGTCGGGCATGCCGCTCAACTCGGCGGGCAAGGTCGATCGAAAAGCGTTGCCCGCGCCGGTGATCGAGACCGCCGAATTCGTGCCCGCGAGCACCGCGACCGAGCGGGTCATCGCCCGGGTGTTCGCCGATGTCCTGGGCGTGGACCGGATCAGCGTGGCCGAGTCGTTCTTCGACCTCGGCGGGAACTCGTTGAGCGCGACCAAGGTCGCGGCCCGGTTGTCGGCCGACCTCGAGGTCGACATCCCCGTCGCCGCGGTGTTCGACGCGCCGTCGGTGCGCGCGATGGCGACATTCGCCAGCGACCACGGAACTCCCTCGCGCCGGCCACGTCTGGTGGCTCGCACGCACGGGGACCGCGCGCCGTTGTCCGCCGTACAACGCGGCATGTGGTTGATCAACCGGGCCGATCCGGCGTCGCCGGCCTACAACGTCGCGATGGCGCTGCGCCTGTCGGGACAGTTGGACACCGACGCGATCGGAGGCGCCATCGAGGACCTCATCGACCGCCACGAGTCGATGCGGACGCGCTATCCGCTGATCGACGGCGAGCCGATCCAACTCGTGCTCGACCGGGACGCGGCACTCGAATTGCTGGAGCGCAGCGTCGTCGACGTCGACGACGATCCCGTGTCGGCCATCGCGGAGTTCACCGGCCGTGGCTTCGACGTCACGATCGCCCCGCCGCTGCGGATGATGTTGCTGCGGCTCACCGAGTCCGAGCACATCCTGGTCTTCGTCGTCCACCACATCACCGCGGACGGCGCCTCGATGCTGCCACTGGCCACCGATGTCATGACCGCCTATTCGGCGAGGGTGGCCGGCCGCCGGCCGGAGTGGCAGCCGCTCGCGGTCCAGTACCTGGACTACACGCTGTGGCAGCAGGAGGCACTCGCCGTCCCCGGGCCCGACGGGACGACCGAGGCGGACCGGCAGCTCATTTATTGGGCCGACCGGCTCCACAACGCGCCGGCCCGGCTGGAGTTGCCGACCGACCGTCCCCGCCCGCGGACGCCGTCCTTCGTCGGCGAGGAGGTGCGCTTCGACATCGACGGCGGCCTGGTGCACAAGCTCGAGGCGGTCGCGCGCCAGCACAACGCGACACTGTTCATGGTGATGCAGACCGCACTGGTGGTGCTCCTGAGCCGGCTGACCACCCAGCGCGACATCGTGATCGGCACCCCGTTCGCCGGGCGGGGTCAGCCCGAACTGGACGGCATGGTCGGCATGTTCGTCAACACCCTGGCCCTGCGGTCGCGGCTCCAGGACGAGGAGAAGTTCGCCGAGCTCCTGCAGCGGGTCCGCGACGAGGACCTGGCGGACATGGCGAACGCCGAGATCCCGTTCGATACGATCGTGTCATCTGTTCTCTCCTCGCCGCCCACCAGTTACAACCCGATCTATCAGGTGATGTTCGCCTACCAGAACTTCACCATCCCCTCGCTCGACATGGACTCGATGACGATCGCACCGGTATCCGAGCAGTTGACCCCAGCCAAGGTGGATCTCCAGCTCACGTTGTTCCCGAACGACTTCGGTGCACCGGCAGCAAAGGACGCTGATTCAATGACGGGCCAGTTGATCTACGCCGCCGACATCTTCACCAAGAACACGGTCGAGAGCTATGCGCAGCGGTACCTGCGAGTACTCGAGGAGGTGTCGGAAAACCCGCAGGTGCTGGTGGGCGACATCGACATCGTCACCGCGGCCGAACAGGCGGCGGCCGGTGACATCGCCGACGCCGAACGCGCCGTCTCGCTCCCCGATCTGGTCGCCCGTGCCACGGCCGCACAGCCGGATGCGGTGGCGGCCGCACATCAGGATGCGCAGGTAACGTTCATGGTGCTGTCGTCGATCAGTGATGCGATGGCTGCCGCACTCCCTGACCCGGACTCTGCCCTCACCACCGCGCTGATGAGCTTGTTGCCCGGCCTCGCGGTGTCGGGGCCCGACGCACTCGGTGACGTACTGGGAGAGCTCCGCACCAACGCCCTCCGGGTTCTGGATGGCGCGCCGTGACCGGAGGCGGGTCCCGCGGGAACGAAGCAGTGCAGTCGACCAAAGGAATGACTCAGACGTGACCGATGTCGATTCAACGGCCTCCAACATCTCTCTCACCTGGGGCTCGCGGCCTTCGACATTGCACCTGATCGCCTTCTCGGCCGGCGTCGCACCCTCCGAGACCGCCTACGAGGCGGCGTCCGGTCCGGTCACCTTCGGTGAGCTGTACGCACGGGTCTCGGCTACGGCCCAGATCTTCGTCGCCCAGGGGCTCGACACCGAGGCAGCCGTCGGCGCCGGGGTCACCCAGACCGAGGCCGCCGCCGGCCGCGCACCCGCGGAGATCGCCGACGCCACCCGGCGCGCGATCGGGCTGATCCGAGAGCGGGCCCTGGAGCTGATCGGCAGCACCGACCTCGGCTCACTGCCCGGTCTCGTCCGTTCCGCGGTGGCCCGCCACGCCGACCGGCCCGCGGTCAGCGACGCGACCGGCACCGTACTGTCCTATCGCGAGCTCGACGAGCGGTCCGAGGTGCTGGCCGGCGCACTCCGCGCCATCGGCGCAGGTCCGGGTCGCCTCGTAGGTGTCGCGCTCGCGCGCCGTGCCGAGCTGATCGTGGCCCTGCTCGCCGTCCTCAAGACCGGGGCGGCGTATCTGCCGCTCGACCGCTCCCAGCCGGTTGCGCGCGCGCAGTCGATCGTCGACGACGCCGCGCCGCTGCTGGTGCTCGCCGACGCGGAACTCGCCGCGGCGTGGGACGTCATCGACGTGCGGTTCGCGGCGCCCGAGGAGTTGGGAGCCGGGACTCCTCAGGGAGCGGTGAGAGCGCAGCCCGAACCCCTCGACGAGCGGCTGCCGGCCTACCTGATCTACACCTCGGGTTCGACGGGCCGGCCGAAGGGCGTCGTCGTCTCGCATCACGAGGTCGTCGCGCTGATGAAGGCCGCGGCGGAGGAGTTCTCGTTCGGTCCGGACGACGTGTGGACGCTGTTCCACTCCTACGCGTTCGACTTCTCGGTCTGGGAGATCTGGGGACCGCTGGTCACCGGCGGGCGCGTCGTCGTGGTCGACCAGGACACCACGCGCGATCCGGACGCCTTCGTCGAGCTGCTCGAGTCCGAGCGGGTTACGGTGCTGAGCCAGACGCCGTCGGCCTTCTACCAGCTCATCACCGCCCAGCGGCAGAAGCAGGCCTCGTTTGCGCTGCGCTACATCGTGTTCGGCGGTGAGGCGCTGAGTTTCGAACAGGTCCGGCGGTGGTTCGACGACAACCCGGCCGACGGTGCGCAGCTGGTCAACATGTACGGCATCACCGAGACCACGGTGCACGTCAGCTATCGCGCGCTGGACCGCGACGCGGTGTCGGCGGGTGACGCGTCGTTCATCGGACGGCCGCTGTCGTCGCTGGACATCCACATCCTCGACTCGCGGCTGCGGCCGGTGCCCGAGGGCGTCATCGGTGAGATGTACGTCACCGGAACGCAACTCGCGCAAGGTTATCTCCGCCGGGCCGGCCTCAGTGCCACGCGTTTCGTCGCGAACCCGTTCGTGCCGAACGGTTCCGGTGACCGGATGTACCGGACCGGCGATCTGGCGCGCCGCGTCGGCGACGACATCGAGTACCTCGGTCGGGGCGACGCCCAGGTCCAGCTCCGCGGATTCCGTATCGAGTACGGTGAGATCGAGGCCGCACTCGTCGGTGTCGACGGGATCGCGGCGGGTGCGGCGAACGTCGTGGATCTGCCCGACCGGGGTGAGATCCTTGCCGCCTACGTGGTTCCCGAGCAGGGCGCCGAGGTCGACGAACAGGTCGTGCGCCGCCGAGTCGCGGCCACGGTGCCGGAGTACATGGTCCCCGACGTCGTCATGACGGTCGAGCGGCTGCCACTGACCCAGAACGGCAAACTCGATCGCGGCGCACTGCCGCGGCCGGTGCTGGCGTCGACGACCGAGTTCGTCGCGCCCGACAACGACACCGAGGCAGCCCTGCGGGACATCTTCGCGGAGGTACTGGGTCTCGAGGACATCAGCGTCGTCGAGTCGGTGTTCGACGTCGGCGGCAACTCGCTGCTGGCCGCCCGCATCGTCGGCCGCGCCGCGGAGACGCTCGGTGTGGACCTCACCGTCCGTGACCTCTTCGACGCCCCGACGGTTCGCGACCTCGCGCTGGCCGCGGCGTCGAAGCGGCCGGGGCTGCCGCCGATCGAGCCCGTCGTCGACCGTCCGGACCGCATCCCGCTGTCGCTCGCACAGCAGCGCATGTGGTTCATCAACCGGTTCGACCCGGCCTCGCCCGCCTACAACATCCCGATGGTCCTGCGGTTGTCGGGCGAGGTGGACGCCGACGCGCTGCGTGCGGCGTTGCTCGACGTCATGACGCGCCACGAGGTCCTGCGAACCACCTATCCCGAAGCCGACGGCGACGCCTATCAGCTCGTCCACGAGCCGTCGGCGACGGCTGCGATGCTCGACTGGCGCGAGGTGCCGGAAGCGGCACTGCCGCAGGTGATGCTCGGCGGATTCGACCTGGTCGCGGAACTGCCGGTGCGCGTAGGCTTCTCCCGGATCTCGGACACCGAGGCGGTCCTCGGGATGGTGGTGCACCACATCTCGTGTGACGGCGAATCACTGGCGCCGCTGGTGACCGACCTGATCACCGCGTACACCGCACGGGTCGCCGGGCGTGCGCCCGCGTTCGAGCCGCTGCCGGTCCAGATGGCCGACGTCGCGCTGTGGCAGCGTCGGGTGTTCGGCGCCGCCACCGACGACTCCTCGCTCGTCGGGGCACAGCTCCAGTACTGGGCGCGGCAACTCGACGGCGCGCCCGACGTGCTCGAGCTGCCCACCGACCGCCCACGTCCGGCCGTGGCCTCACAGCGCGGTGCACGCGTCGAATTCAGTGTGCCGCAGGAGGTCTCGGAGCGTGTTGCGCGCCTGGCCCGGGATCGCGGGCTGACCCCGTTCATGGTCGCGCATGCGGCGCTCGCGGTCCTGCTGTCGCGTCTGTCCGCGACCGAGGACATCGCCGTCGGGACGCCGATCGCCGGTCGTGGCCAGTCGATCTTGGACCCGATGGTCGGGATGTTCGTCAACACGTTGGTCCTTCGGACCGGCGTCGACTCCTCGGCCGGCTTCGACCAACTGCTCGACGACGTCCGCCGCACCGATCTCGAGGCCTTCGCGAACGCGGACATCCCCTTCGAGGCGGTCGTCGAACGGGTGAACCCGCTGCGCACCGAGGCCTACGCGCCCCTCGCGCAGGTGTGGCTCGCCTTCGACCAGTCGGCCATCGCCGACCTGGCCTCGCAGACGTTGACGATCGGCGGGGGGACGATCGGCGAGGCCGGCGGCCTGGCCGTGACCCCGGCCGAACCGGACGAACTCTCCGCGCGCGTCGACCTGACCGTCGGCATCGCCGACAACGGCGACAACTGGCAGGGCTCGGTGCTCTATGCGACCGACCTGTACGACGCCGAATCGGTGCGCCTGTTCGCCGATCGGTTCGTCCGCCTTCTCGACGCCCTGACCGCGGACCCGGGTGCGCCCGTCGGCGATGCCGAGCTGATGACCTCGGCCGAGCACGAGGCGATCGAACGATGGGTCGGTGCGGCTGACACCGACGCCGGTCCCGGGCAGGTCGTCACGGTCGCGGATGCGCTGGCGGACTCGTTCGCCCGCAACGCGTCCCGCCCCGCCGTTCGCGCGGGCGGGCGCACCTACGACCATGCCGAGTACGGGGCGCTGGTCCACGCGTTCGCACGACGACTGCTCGAGCAGGGTGTCGGGCCGGATGTGGCGGTCGCGGTTGCCGTTCCGCGGTCGGTCGAGATGCTCGTCGCGATCCACGGGATCGTGCTCGCCGGCGGAACCTACGTGCCGATCGACCCGGAGGCGCCGGCCGAGGTCGTCCGCCGGCAGCTGGCGCTGTCCGGTGCGTCGACGGTGGTCGTCGCCGGGGCACGTCCGAGCTGGGCCGAGGCCGCGTCCACCGTTCCGGAAACCTTCGTCACCGTCGATCTCGACGCGCTCGCGACCGCTGCGTCGGCTCCCCTCACCCCCGCGGATCGTCCGGTGGCGCTGCGCGCCGGGCACCCGGTCTACACGCTGTTCACCTCGGGCTCGACCGGACAGCCCAAGGGTGTGACGGTCACCCACCGGGGCCTGCACGACATGCTGTCCTGGTTCGGGGCCTACACCGGTGACCCGGCGGACGAACGGGTGCTGGTGAAGACCCCCTACACCTTCGACGCCTCGGTCTGGGAGCTGTTCTGGCCGTTCGTCGCGGGCGCCACCGCCGTGGTCGCAGCACCCGACGGCCACCGTGATCCGGCGCATCTCGCCCGCGTCATCGCCGACGAGCGGGTCACCTCCGTCCAGTTCGTGCCATCGCTGCTCGCGGTGTTCCTCGACGAGAGCTTCGATCCCGCCACCGGTCTGTCCTCGGTGCGTCAGATCTTCACCGGCGGTGAGTCACTCACCCCCGCGGTGACGCAGCAGACGCTCGCGGCCGCCCCGCACGCGGTGGTCGTCAACCAGTACGGGCCGACCGAGATGACGGTGGACGCGACGATCCGGCCCCTGGTCGAACCGGTCGAGGTCGTCACCATCGGCCGCCCGGCACCGGGCGTGACGGCCCGGGTCCTCGACACCCGCCTCCGCCCGGTGCCGCCCGGCGTCCCCGGCGAGCTGTACCTGGGTGGCGCGCAGATGGCCCGCGGGTATGCCGGCGCGCCGGCGCTGACCGCCCAGGCGTTCGTCGCCGACCCGTCCGGCCCAGCGGGCTCGCGGTTGTACCGGACCGGCGACCTCGCACGCTGGCGCGCGGACGGTGAACTCGAGTATCTCGGCCGCGCCGACTTCCAGGTCAAGATCCATGGACAGCGCATCGAACTCGGCGAGACCGAGGCAGTCCTGTCCGCCGCGCCGGGCGTGGTCGCCGCTGCTGCCGCGGTGACCACGACGTCCGCGGGCGATGCGCTCGTCGCCTACCTGACGGGCCATCCGGGCGACACCGTGGACGTCGACACGGTCCGCGCCTTCGCCGCGGAACGGTTGCTCACCCACCTGCGCCCGACACTGTGGGTCGTCCTCGACGAGATGCCCCGTAACGCCTCCGGCAAGGTCGACCGGCGCGCGCTGCCGGCGCCCACCGTGTCCGAGTCCGAGATCGTCGAGCCGACGACGCCGGCCGAGCAGGCCCTGGCCGCTGTCGTCGCCGAGGTCCTCGGGGTCGAGCGGGTCTCGGTCGTCGACTCCTTCTTCGATCTCGGCGGCAATTCCCTGGCCGCGATGCGGGTCGCGGCCCGCGCCGGTGCGGCGCTCGGCGTCGAGGTCAGCGTCCGCGACCTCTTCGACGCACCGAGCGTGCGTGAGCTCGCGCAACGCGTCGCCGACCGCGTACCCGGCCTCCCGCCGGTCACCGCGGTACGCCCGCGCCCGGATGAGATCCCGCTGTCCTATGCGCAGCAACGCATCTGGTTCATCAACCAGTTCGACACCAGCTCGGCGGCCTACAACATCCCGATCGCCCTGCGCCTGCGCGGCAAGCTCGACCTCGCCGCGCTGCGTGCCGCGATGGTCGACGTCGTCGAGCGTCAGGAAGTGCTCCGCACGGTGTTCCCGTCGATCGACGGCGCACCGCGACAGGTCATCGGGGACGCCACCGGTGTAGGCGCCGAACTCGACTGGGCTGTCGTCGACGAGGAATCCGACCTGTTTGCCGCCGCCGGCGCGGGTTTCGATGTCGCGGTGCAGCGACCGATCCGCATCCGCGTGCATCGCGTCGACGACCTCGAACACATCGTCCTCATCGTGATCCACCACATCGCCGGCGACGGCGAATCGATGCGGCCGCTCGTCACCGACGTGGTGACCGCGTATGTCGCGCGCTCCCAGGGCCGTTCGCCCGACTTCGCGGAGCTGGAGGTGCAGTTCGCCGACGTCGCGCTCTGGCAACGTCGTGAGCTCGGTTCGATCGACGACCCGGATTCGCGGGTCTCGGCGCAGGTCGACTACTGGCGCACCGCGCTGGCGGGGCTTCCCGAGGTGCTCGAACTCCCCGCCGACCGTCCGCGTCCGAAGGTCGCGTCGATGGCCGGCGCCGAAGTCGGTTTCGAGATCGACTCGGCGACAGCAGATCTCGTCCGAAATCTCGCCACCGAGCGTGGCGTCACCGAGTTCATGGTCATCCATGCGGCACTGGCCGTGCTGCTGTCGCGACTCTCGGCCACCGACGACATCGCCATCGGCACCCCGATCGCCGGACGCGGCGACGCCGCCCTGGATCCGCTGGTCGGCATGTTCGTCAACACCCTGGTTCTGCGTACCGTCGTCGACCCGGCGCAGCGGTTCGCCGACCTTCTCGACGCCGTGCGGGTCACCGATCTCGACGCCTTCGCCCACGCCGATGCCCCCTTCGAGGCGGTCGTGGACGCACTCGCGCCGTCACGTTCGGAGGCCTTCGCGCCGCTGACGCAGATCCTGCTGACCGTCGACCCCACTCCCGCGGATCCGTCCACTCTCGTCGCCGACATCGACGAGCTCGCGGTGGAAGTGGTGGAGACCGAGGAGAACTCGGCCAAGGTGGACCTGACGGTCGGACTCCGCGGGGGTCGCGCCGGGTCCTGGATCGGCCGGGTCAACTACGCCACGGACCTGTTCGACGAGGCGACGGTCGCGCGGATGATGGATCGATTCGCGCGGTTGCTGCACGAGCTGGTCACCGACGCGACCGTGCCGGTCGGTGACGCCGACCTGTTCGACACCGACGAGCGCGAGCTGCTGACCCCCGTGGGCCGTCAGCCCGCGACACCGGCCGTGCCGCTGGCCGAGCTGTTCGCCGCCGCGGTCCGGCGCGGCGGAGCGGACCGGACCGCGGTCGTCGACCCCGAGCGGTCATTGACGTACGGCGAGCTCGATGCCGCGTCGAACCGGCTGGCTCGTCACCTGCTGGATCGGGGCATCGGCCGCGGCACCCTGGTCGCGCTGCTCATCCCGCGGTCGGCGGAACTGATGGTCGCGATCTGGGCGGTGGCCAAGACCGGGGCCGGGTACGTACCGATCGACCCGGATTACCCGGCGGATCGCGTGTCGCACATGATCACCGATTCCGGTGCGCGGCTCGGGCTCACGCTCGGCGACGTGGCCGGGCCCGGGATGCCCGGCAGCGAGTGGCTGGAACTGGACGCGCCGGAGCTCATCGAAGCCGTTGCGGCGGCCAGTGATTCGCCTGTGACCGACGCCGACCGGCCGAGCGCGGTCGGGGCCGACGACACGGCCTACGTGATCTACACGTCCGGATCGACCGGCACGCCCAAGGGCGTCGAGGTCACCGCGGGCGGCCTGCGCAACTTCGGCGTCGAGGCCGCGGAGAAATCCGGCATCACCCCGGACTCACGCGTCCTGGGTTTCGCCTCACCCAGTTTCGACGCCTTCGTGCTCGAGTATCTGCTCGCCTTCACCGTGGGTGCCTCCGTCGTGTACCGGCACCGCGACGCGGTGGCCGGTGCACCGCTCGCGGACTTCATGCGCGAGCACCGCGTGACCCATACATTCCTCACCCCGACAGTGCTCGCCTCCCTCGATCCGGCCGACCTCCCGGATCTGCACACCGTCTACGCGGGCGGTGAGGCGGTCCCGGACACCTTGCGTGACCGCTGGGCACCACTGGTGCGCTTCCAGAACCTCTACGGACCCACCGAGACCACGATCGGTGTCGCGATCGGCCCGCCCATGCGGGTCGAGGAACCGGTCCTCGTCGGACCGCCGATCGGCGGCGTCGACCTGCTGGTGCTCGACTCCCGGCTCCGCCCAGTTCCGGTCGGGGTGGCGGGCGAACTGTACGTGAGCGGCCCGGCCCTGGCGCGCGGCTACCTCGCGCGCCGCGGCCTGACCGCGGAGCGCTTCGTCGCCAACCCCTTCGGCGCGCCGGGCGACCGGATCTATCGCACCGGGGACATCGTCCGCTGGGCCCGTGACCGCGACGGGTCGCTCTCGGTGGACTATGTCGGTCGTAGCGACGACCAGATCAAGCTTCGCGGTCTGCGTATCGAACTCGGCGAGATCGAGAGTGCGCTCGGCGATCACCCCGCGGTGGCCTCCGCGGTCGTCGTCGGCGTCGACTCCGACGGCGGGCTCGCCGCGAGTGGACAGTCGGTCGTCGCGGCGCTCGCCGCCTACGTGGTGTTGCGCGACGCAGTCGACATCGCCACGCTGCGTGAGCATCTCGCCGACCGGTTGCCGTTGTTCATGGTGCCGGCCGGGATCGTCGTGCTCGACGCACTGCCGCTGACCCCGGTGGGCAAGCTCGATCGTCGGGCACTCCCCGCGCCGACCATCGAGGTCGACTCCGATCATGTCGACGCCGAGACGCCGGTCGAGCAGCAGCTCGCCACGATCATCGCCGGACTCCTGGGTCTCGAACGCGTCAGCGTCAGCGACTCCTTCTTCGCCCTCGGCGGCGATTCCATCATGTCCATTCAGGTCGCTTCGGCCGCGCGGGCCGCCGGGATCGATGTGTCGCCTCGAGACATCTTCGAGCACAAGACCGTTCGGGCGATTGCCCGCGCCGTCGGCGCCCGTGGCGAGCGGGTGCCCGCCCTCGAGGAACCGGCCGGCGGCGGGATCGGCCCGATGGCCGTGCCGCCGGTGGTCTCGTGGATCCTCGATCAGACCGACGTGGTCACCGACTTCGCCGATTTCTCCCAGTCCATGGTGCTGACCGCGCCGGCCGGACTCACCGTCGAGATCGCGCAGGAACTCCTCGCGCAGGTCGTGTCCGTGCATCCGATGCTCGCCGCGGCCGTCGAATCGGGGCCGGATGGTGAGTGGCGCATGCGCACCGGTGTCGCGCCACTGGTGCCCGGTGCGGTCACCGCGCTCGCTTCTCCCGCGCTCGTCGGCGACCCCGGCTTCTCCGACACCGTCGTCGCGGCCTTCGAGGACGCCTCCCGGCGCCTCGACCCGACCAGCGGGAAGCTCGTCGCGGCCGTTCTGGTCACCGCCCCAGACGCCGCCGCACGGCTCGTCGTCGTGATCCACCACCTGGGCGTCGACGCCGTCTCGTGGCGGGTCATCATCGAGGACCTGCTGACCGCGTGGGCGCAACATCAAGGCGGTCAGGCGTATTCGTTGCGACCGGAGGTCACCTCGGCGCGCGCCTTCACCGCCGCGCTCGATGCCCAGCGGGCCGGGCGATCCGACGAGTTGCGCTATTGGCTCGAACGGTCGCCGGAACGGGTCACCGACCTCGGGGCGGAGGTCGACCGCGCGCGTGACCGCATGTCGACCACTGAGACCGTGGTGCACTCGGTCGGCTCGTCGGTGACCGAGGCGCTGCTGACTTCAGTGCCGACCGCCTTCCGCGGCAACGTCAACGACGCTCTCGTGGCTGCTCTGGCGCGCGCCGTCCGGTCGTGGCAGCAGGCCCGGGGCATCGCCGACGACCGGCCGGTGACCATCCTGCTCGAGGGTCACGGCCGATATGAGGAATCCCTCCTGCACGGAACCGATCCGCGGACCGTGGATCTGTCCCGGACCGTCGGGTGGTTCACGACCATCGCGCCGATGGCCGTCGACGTCCGCGGTGACGCTGTCCACACGGTCAAGCTCGCCAAGGAGGAGCGGGTCGGCCAACCCGACAACGGGATCGGTTACGGACTCCTCCGCTACGGCGACACCGAGCTGTCCCGGCGACCGTTGCCGAGCATCGGCTTCAACTACCTCGGCAACGTCACGGGAACCGGGGCCGGCGGCGAGAACGCCTCGGCCGTGGGCGAGGCGGGCATGCCGTTCCTGCCCGACCCCGCCGCACCGCGCCTGCCCGGCACGGTCACCGGCGCGATGGTCGTGCCGAACCTGCTGAGCATCAACGCGGGAACCGCGATCGGCGACAGCGGTCGCGAGTTCGTCGCGGGATTCACGTTCCCGCGCGGCGCGATCGACACCGAGGCGGTCGACGACCTCGCGCGGCGCTGGGACGCCGAGCTCGCGACCATCGTCGACGAGGTCGCCCGCGTCGGCGATCCGGGACTCTCCCCGTCGGATGTCCTCGGTGCGCGCGTCACCCAGGACGATCTCGATCACCTGGCCCGGCGGTATCCGGGCGCCGACGTGTGGCCGCTGTCGCCGCTGCAGCGCGGCCTGCAGTTCCAGGCCGAACTCGCCGCGGCGGGCCGCGAAGCCGGGGCGGTCGACGTCTACACCGCGCAGGCGGTTCTCACGCTCAAGGGCGAGGTCGACGCCACCCGTCTCGCCGAGGCCGTGCGCGAGGTCTTCGCCCGCCATCGGGTACTCCGCTCCAGTTTCGTCCGGGTACCCAGCGGCGAGGTCGTCGTGGTGGTTCCGGAGACGGTCGAGATCCCTTGGCGGACAGTGGACGCCGATAACGGCGACGACGCGATCGACGCGGTCGCGCAGGTCGAACGCGCGACGCCGTTCGACCTCGAGTCCGGCCCGCTCATGCGGTTCGTCCTCGTCCGCAGTGGCACACGCTCTACGTTGGTCGTCACCAGCCACCACATCCTGATCGACGGCTGGTCGAGCCCGCTGATCATGGCCGACCTGTTCGCGCTGTACGCCACCGGTCAGACCTACACCGGCACCGTCGCCGCCGAGTCCGGGGCTCGGGGAGACTACTTCGACTACCTGCGGTACATCGCCGCCTCCGACACCGAAGCGGGACTGGCGGCCTGGCGGTCGGTGCTGTCCGCCGTCGACGAGCCGACCCTCGTCGGCTCCGGCCGCGAGGCGACCTCCGATCAGCTTCCGCGCGATCACAGCGTGCTGCTCCCGGCCGAGATCACCTCCGCCGTCGACGACCTCACGCGCGCACGGGGAGTCACCGTCTCGACGGTGATGCAGTTCGCCTGGGCGGTGCTGCTCTCGCGCATCACCGGCCAGCGCACGGTCGTCTTCGGCGAGACCGTCTCCGGACGTCCGGCCGATCTGGACGGCGTCGAGACGATGGTCGGCCTCTTCATCAACACCTTGCCCGCGGTCGCGGACGTCGACCCGGGCGCCCGCGCCGCCGACGTCCTGGACGCGCTGCAGGCCTCGAAGGTCGCAGTGCTCGACCACCAGCACCTCGGACTGCCCGAGCTGACCGCACTCGTCGGTCGCGGACAGCTGTTCGACACCCTCGCGGTGCACGAGTCCTATCCGGTCGACGCCCAGTCGCTGAAGCAGGGGGCCGACGCCGGCGGCATCGGGATCGAGGATCTCGACGCCACCGACTCGACCCACTACCCGCTGAATCTGGTGACCGGCGTGGTCGGCGACCAGATCGAGCTGAAACTGAAGTATCTGCCCGCCGCCTTCGACGAGCGACAGGTCCACGTGTACTCCGATGCGCTCGTCCGCATCCTGCGTGCGCTGGTCGACGACCCGACGGTTGCGGTCGGCGCCATCTCCCTGCTCGACGACGCCGAGTACCGCAGCGAGCTCACGCCGCCGGTCACCCGGACCCGCAACACCGACGTCTCGCTCGCCGAGTTGTTCGCGCGGGCAGCGCGCACCCACGCCGACCGTCCGGCCGTCACCGACACCACGTCCACACTCGACTACCGCGAGATCGACGAACGTTCCGCCGCGGTCGCCGCGGCCCTGCGTGCGCGAGGAGTCTCCACCGGCGACCTCGTCGCCGTGGCGACCTCCCGCGGCGTCGATCTCGTCTCCTCGATCCTGGGTGTGTTGCGTTCCGGCGCCGGCTATCTGCCGCTGGACACCACCAATCCGGTCGACCGCCTGCGTTTCATCGTCTCCGATGCCGCGCCGAGCGCGGTGATCATCGACGACACGACCGCGGACTTCGAACTGTGGTCCCAATTGGGCACCACGCCGGTGGTGCCGGTCGCGCAGCTGATCGCTGAGGGTGCCGCTGCGACTCCGGAACCGGAACCGGTTGCGGTTCATCCCGATTCGCGTGCCTACGTGATCTACACGTCGGGTTCCACGGGCCGGCCCAAGGGTGTCGAGGTCACCCACCGCGATGTGGTGACCCTGATGGACACCGCCGCAGATGATTTTGACATCGACGAGACGGACGTGTGGACGATGTTCCACTCGTACGCGTTCGACTTCTCGGTCTGGGAGCTGTGGGGGCCGCTGCTGACCGGTGGCCGCTTGGTCCTGGTCGACCGGGATCTGGCGCGGGCGCCGGAGGAGCTCCTCGACCTGCTCGCCCGCGAACGGGTCACCGTGCTGAGCCAGACGCCGTCGGCGTTCTACCAGCTCGCCGAGACCCGACGACGCCGCGACACCCCGCTGTCGTTGCGCTACATCGTGTTCGGCGGCGAGGCGCTCAGCTTCGAGCAGGTGCGGCGCTGGTTCGACGATCATCCGGACGAGACCACGACGCTGGTCAACATGTACGGCATCACCGAGACGACCGTGCACGTCAGTTTCCGGCCGCTCGACCCGCACTCGGTGGCGGCCGACGACGCGAGCTTCATCGGCCGGCCGCTGTCGTCGCTGGCCATCCACGTGCTCGACGACCGGCTGCGGCCGGTCCCCGAGGGCATCGTGGGCGAGATGTACGTCACCGGTGGACAACTGGCCCAGGGCTACCTGAAGCGCGCCGGGCTGTCGTCGACGCGTTTCGTCGCGTCACCCTACGGCGAGCCCGGAACCCGCATGTACCGCACCGGCGACCTCGCCCGTCGCGTGGGCGACGACATCGAGTACCTCGGGCGCGGTGACGCGCAGGTGCAGTTGCGTGGCTACCGGATCGAGTTCGGCGAGATCGAGGCGGCACTGCTGGCGGTGCCGGGTGTGAGCGCGGCAGCGGCCCGGGTCGTCGACATCCCCGGTCGCGGTGAGCAACTCATCGGTTACCTGGTCCGCGACGAGCAGGACGCGGTCGACGCGACCGAGGTCCGGCGCATCGCCGGCCGCGCGGTGCCGTCGTACATGGTCCCCGACCAGATCATCGACGTCGACACCCTGCCGCTCACCGCGAACGGCAAACTCGACCGCGATGCCCTTCCGATACCCGACTCGGCCACTGTCGTCGAGGAGATCGTCGCACCCACCGGCCCGCAGGAGACCGCCGTCGCGCAGGTCTTCGCCGACGTCCTCGGTGTCGACGAGATCGGGGTCACGACGAGCTTCTTCGATCTCGGCGGCAACTCGCTGTCCGCGACCCGCCTCGCCTCGCGCGTCGCCGATGCACTCGGCGCCGACGTGTCGGTGCGAGACGTCTTCGAGGCACCGTCCGTCCGGGATCTGGTGGACGCCGTGTCCGGCCGCGGCAGCACCCTGCCACCCGTGGTGGCGGTGTCGCCCCGCCCCGAGCGCATCCCGCTGTCGTTCGCTCAGCAGCGCCTGTGGTTCATCAACCGGTTCGAGCCCGCGTCGTCGACCTACAACATCCCGATCGGTCTGCGCTTGCGCGGCGACCTCGACACCGACGCGCTGCGCGCCGCGGTGACCGACCTCGTCGCACGGCAAGCGGTGTTGCGCACCACGTTCCCCGAGGTCGACGGCGTTCCCCACCAGCGCATCGACGGCGCGGACCAGGTCGACCGACTGGACTGGGCGGTCGTCGGCTCCCAGGCCGAGATCGAGTCCGCGGTCACCGACGGCTTCGACGTGACCGCCGAGTGGCCCATCCGCGCACGCCTGTGGCCGGTGAGCGCGGGAGAGTTCGTCTTCGTGGTGGTCGTCCACCACATCGCCGCCGACGGCGAGTCGATGAGACCGATGCTTGCCGACCTCATCACCGCCTACGGTGCGCGAGCCGCCGGCCGGGACCCGGTCTTCGCGCCGCTCGAGGTCGAGTTCGCCGACTACGCGCTCTGGCAGCACGACGTCTTCGGCTCCGCCGGTGACCCGGACTCGCGCATCGCCGCGCAGCTGGACCACTGGGTCCAGCGCCTCGCGGGAGCCCCGGACGTGCTCGAGCTGCCCACCGACCGGCCGCGGCCGGCCGTGGCGTCGCAGCGCGGCGCCCGGTTCGACTTCGACATCCCGGCCGAGATCGGGACCGCGATCGAACGCATGGCCGCCGAGCGGGGCGTCACCCCGTTCATGGTCGTCCACGCGGCCCTCGCGGTCCTTCTCGCACGCCTGTCG
>NZ_JAMBDT010000097.1:0-19493 GCF_025143765.1 Gordonia sp. p3-SID1431 | reverse complement strand
GCCCCCCCCCCGGGGGGGGGGGGCCCGTTGCCGGGCTGCAGAGAAAGTTCGAATCGGCTAGCGCGAGAACATGAGTGCGCGCTTGACCTCCGAGATCGCCTGGGTGACCTGAATGCCACGCGGGCACGCGTCGGTGCAGTTGAACGTGGTGCGGCAACGCCACACGCCGTCGACGTCGTTGAGGATGTCGAGTCGCTCGACGGCCCCCTCGTCGCGGCTGTCGAAGATGAACCGGTGCGCGTTGACGATCGCGGCGGGACCGAAGTACGAACCCTCGGTCCAGAAGACCGGGCAGCTCGTCGTACAGCAGGCGCACAGGATGCACTTGGTGGTGTCGTCGAACCGGGCGCGGTCGGCCTGGCTCTGGATGCGTTCGCGGGTCGGCTCGTTGCCCGAGGTGATCAGGAACGGCTTGATCGCGCGGAACGCGTCGAAGAACGGTTCCATGTCGACCACGAGATCCTTCTCCACCGGCAGGCCGCGGATCGGCTCGATGGTGATCGTGATCTCCTTGGACTTGTCCTTCGGGAGCATGTCCTTCATCAGCAGCTTGCAGGCGAGACGGTTGACGCCGTTGATCCGCATCGCGTCCGACCCGCACACGCCGTGGGCGCAACTACGACGGAACGTGAGCGTCCCGTCCAGGTAGCCCTTCACGTACAGGAGCAGGTTGAGCAGGCGGTCGGTCGGCAGCGCCGGGACGCGGAAGCTCTCGAAGCCCTGGGCGTCGGGATTCTCCGGGTTGAAGCGGAAGATCTTGAGCGTCACCATGGTGGCCTCGTCGGGCACCGGAGGCAACGGCGGATCGTCGGAAGACGGTGCGGGCTTGTCCAGAACAGATGTCATCAGTACTTACGCTCCATCGGCTCGTAGCGGGTTTCCACGACCGGCTTGTACTCCAACTCGATGTCTGAAAGGAGGTCCGTGCCCTTTTTGTAGGCCATGGTGTGCCGCTTGTAGTTGACGTCGTCACGATCCGGGTAGTCCTCGCGTGCGTGACCGCCGCGCGACTCCTTGCGGTTCAGGGCTCCGGCCACCGTCACCTCCGCCATCTCCAGCAGGAAGCCGAGTTCGATGGCCTCGAGGAGATCGCTGTTGAAGCGCTTGCCCTTGTCATGGACTCGAATGTGGGCGTAGCGCTCCTTGAACCGGTGGATGTCGGTCAGGGCCTGCTTGAGGGTCTCCTCGGTGCGGAACACCGAGGCGTTCGCGTCCATCGAGGCCTGCAGCTCGGTACGGATGTCGGCGACGCGCTCGTGTCCGTGGTCGCTGAGCAGCAGCTCGAGCCACGAGTCGACCATCTCGGTGGGCGTCTCGGGAAGCTCGGCGAACTCGGCCGAGTTCGCGTAGTCCGCGGCCGCGATCCCCGCGCGTCGTCCGAAGACGTTGATGTCGAGCAGTGAGTTGGTGCCCAGCCGGTTGGCTCCGTGGACCGACACGCACGCACACTCGCCGGCGGCGTACAGGCCGTGGACGACCTCGTCGTTGTTGCGCAGCACCTGACCGTTGATGTTGGTCGGTATGCCGCCCATGACGTAGTGACAGGTGGGGAACACCGGCACGTACTCGGTGACCGGGTCGACGCCGAGGTAGGTACGGGCGAACTCGGTGATGTCGGGGAGCTTCTCGTTGAGGACGTCCTCGCCGAGGTGGGTCACGTCGATGTAGACGTAGTCCTTGTTCGGCCCGGCGCCGCGACCTTCGAGTACCTCGAGCACCATCGACCGGGCCACGATGTCGCGCGGCGCGAGGTCCTTGATGGTGGGGGCGTAGCGCTCCATGAAACGCTCGCCGTCGGCGTTGCGCAGGATGCCGCCCTCACCGCGGACCGCCTCCGAGATGAGGATGCCGAGCCCCGCGAGACCCGTCGGATGGAACTGGTGGAACTCCATGTCCTCGAGCGGCAGGCCCTTGCGGAAGATGATGCCCATGCCGTCGCCGGTCAGCGTGTGCGCGTTCGAGGTCGTCTTGTACATACGGCCCGAGCCGCCGGTGGCGAACACGATCGACTTGGCGTGGAAGACGTGGATCTCGCCGGTCGCGAGCTCGTAGGCGACGACACCGGTCGCGACCTGCTCGCCCTTCTCGTTCTCCGTGAGGCAGATGTCGAGGGCGTAGAACTCGTTGAAGAACTCGACGTCGTGCTTGACGCAGTTCTGGTAGAGCGTCTGCAGGATCATGTGGCCGGTGCGGTCGGCGGCGTAGCAGGCCCGCCGGACCGGGGACTTGCCGTGATCGCGGGTGTGGCCGCCGAAGCGCCGCTGATCGATCTTGCCCTCGGGCGTCCGGTTGAAGGGCAGGCCCATCTTCTCGAGATCGAGCACCGCGTCGATGGCCTCCTTGGCCATGATCTCGACGGCGTCCTGATCGGCGAGGTAGTCACCACCCTTGACGGTGTCGAAGGTGTGCCACTCCCAGTTGTCTTCCTCGACGTTGGCGAGTGCCGCACACATGCCGCCCTGGGCCGCGCCGGTGTGGCTGCGGGTCGGGTACAGCTTGGTCAGCACCGCGGTGCGAGCACGAGGGGCGGCTTCGATCGCCGCGCGCATGCCTGCGCCGCCGGCGCCCACGATGACGACGTCGTAGCGATGTTCCTGCATGTTGTGGGTCTCCTCTAGCCGACGCTGTTGACGTCGAAGGTCAGGAGGGCGTAGGTGCCCATCGTGAGGACGAGGATCATCGACACGGCGAGCAGCACGTTCAGCCAGAAACGGGTCGAGTCCTTGCGGGAGTAGTCGGCGATGACGGTGCGCACACCGTTGCCGCCGTGCAGCTGGGCCAGCCACAGCATGGTGAGGTCCCAGATCTGCCAGAAGGGTGAGCTCCAGCGCGCGGCGACGAACGAGGAGTCGATGCGGTGCACGCCGCCGTCCCAGGCCAGCATGATGAACATGTGGCCGATCGTCAGGACGACGAGCAGCAGCCCGGAGAACCGCATGAACAGCCACGCGTTCTTCTCGAAGTTGCCGCCCTTGGGCTTGCGGGGCGAGCGCGGGTTGTCCAGGCTCGCGGGACGGTCGTGCTGAGTACCGAGGGTCTTGGCGACACCGGTGGCTTCCGAGGTGGTCATCTCTGGTGTCTCCTACAGGTGGCTGAACATGATCTGCAGCAGGCGGACCGTGCCGGCACCGAAGACGATGACGAACAGGGTCATGGCCACCCACAGCATCTGTCGCTGGTACTTGGGTCCCTTGGACCAGAAGTCCACGAGGATCAGGCGCACACCGTTGAAGGCGTGGAACAGGACGCACGCGACCAGGGCGATCTCCATGAGACCGATGATCGGCGTCTTGTAGGTCTCGATGATCTCGTCGTACTGATTGGGGTCGACTCGGATGACCGCGGTGTCGAGCACGTGTACGAAGAGGAAGAAGAAGATCGTGACGCCGGTGATGCGGTGCAGGACCCACGACCACATGCCGGGATCGCCGCGATAAAGAGATCGTCTGCGCACCGGGTCGGGTGCGACTTCGGTCGAGGTGCTCATCGGGAAAGTGGCCTCCAACATCGTCGATGGACGCGTCGAATCGGCATGCTCCGACTCGACCATGGACCCATACGAAGAGACTCTAAACCCATGCACATTCCGGTGGTAAATTGCCCGAACCGATCTGGGCGACAAGACATTACGACTTAGGTTTGCCTTACCCAAGCTTTGCGGTGATGAAATCCGGATGAACGGCCGATGACGCCGGGCGACAGGAGATCCACGTGGTCACAGAAATCGATTGGGATGTGTTGCGGGACAAGGCCAGATCGATGATCGGTCGTGCTTACGCACCCTACTCCCGGTACCCGGTGGGCGCTGCCGGGATCACAGCTGAGGGCGGTGTCGTCGCCGGTTGCAATGTGGAAAATGTCTCATATGGCCTGGGTATCTGCGCCGAGGTCGCACTGGTCGCGGCCCTGGTGAACGACGGAGGCGGGGCGCTGCGGGCGGTCAGCGTCTGCGACGCCCGCGGGGCGGTTCTGATGCCGTGCGGACGGTGCCGACAGGTCCTGCTCGAACACGGCGGGCGCGAGCTTCTCGTCGACCACCCCGGTGGTCCCCGGATGCTCGCCGAGCTGCTTCCCGATGCCTTCGGACCCGACGATCTCGAGGCGGTCCGTTCATGACGGTCGACGCCCGGGAGATCATCCACGCGGTGTCGGTGATCGCCACCAAGCGGGGCGGACACGAACTCGCCGACGCGCAGATCGCGTGGATGGTCGACGGCTACACCCGCGGCGAGGTGGCGCCCGAACAGATGTCGGCATTGCTGATGGCCATATATCTGCGCGGGATGAATCGCCGGGAGATCGCGTCCTGGACGCACGCGATGATCGACAGCGGGCGCCGGATGGACCTGTCCGGTCTGCAGCGGGACGGGCGGCCGCTGGCCACCGTGGACAAGCACTCCACCGGCGGTGTCGGGGACAAGATCACCCTCCCGCTCACGCCGCTCGTCGCGTCGTTCGGCGTCGCGGTGCCGCAGCTGTCCGGTCGGGGGCTCGGTCACACCGGGGGGACGCTCGACAAGCTGGAGTCCATCCCGGGGTGGCGGGCGGAGGTGAGCACGTCCGACATGCTCGACCAGCTCGAGCGGGTCGGTGCGGTCATCTGTGCCGCGGGCGCCGACCTGGCGCCGGCCGACCGCAAGCTCTATGCCCTGCGCGATGTCACGGGCACGGTCGAGTCCATTCCGCTGCTGGCGTCGTCGATCATGAGCAAGAAGATCGCCGAGGGCACCGGTGCGCTGGTCCTCGACGTCAAAACCGGGTCGGGTGCCTTCCTGCCCGATGAGGACGATGCGCGCGAACTGGCGTCGACCATGGTCGAACTCGGTCACGACGCCGGCGTCGACACCCGTGCGGTCATCACCGATATGGGCACACCGCTCGGACTCGCGATCGGCAACGCCGTGGAGGTGGCCGAGTCGGTGGAGGTACTCGCCGGCGGCGGACCCGCCGACGTCGTCGAACTGACCCTGGCCCTCGCCCGGGAGATGCTCGACGCCGCCGGGCTCGTCGACGCCGACCCCGCAACCCATCTCGCCGACGGCCGGGCGATGGACACGTGGCGGGCGATGATCGCGGCGCAAGGTGGCGACCCCGATGCGCCCCTGCCGACGGCGCGCCACCACGACACCGTGACCGCGTCGGGCGACGGCATCGTCACCGAGATGGACGCGCGCGCGGTCGGCGACGCCGCGTGGCGCCTCGGCGGCGGCCGATCGAAGCCGGGGGAGGCGGTCGCGGCAGAGGCGGGAGTGACCATCCATGCGAAGCCCGGTGATCGTGTCCGAGCCGGTCAACCGTTGTTCACCCTGCACACGCAGGATGAGGACCGGATCCCCGGCGCCCGCTCCTGCCTGGCCGGGGCGACGACCGTGGGGCCCGACTCCGCCGAACACGCGGGCGGCGCGCGCACCCGTCCACTGATCATCGACCGCGTTAGGTTTTCCATCATGACGACGCTGACCCCGGCGAACATCTCCCTCGCCCCGAAGGTGCTCCTCCACGACCACCTCGACGGCGGACTCCGGCCCGCGACGGTCCTCGAGTTGGCCCACGAGGTGGGATACGACGGCCTCCCGGCGGATGAGAACGGCAGGCAGATCGATGACGCCGAGACGCTCGGGCAGTGGTTCCGACGTGCGGCCGACAGCGGCTCGCTCGAGCGCTACCTCGAGACCTTCTCGCATACGGTCGCGGTGATGCAGACCGTCGGCGGGTTGGAACGCGTCGCGCGCGAGTGCGTGGAGGACCTCGCCGCCGACGGGGTCGTGTACGCCGAGGTGCGTTATGCGCCCGAACAGCATCTCGAAGGTGGGCAGACCCTCGACGAGGTCGTCGAGGCGGTGCTGCGGGGCTTCGCCGAGGGCGAGGCGGTCGCGGCCGAGCGGGGCCGGACGATCACCGTGCGGTGCCTGGTCACCGCGATGCGCCACGCCGCCCGGTCACGCGAGATCGCCGAACTCGCGGTCCGCTACCGGGACCGGGGTGTCGTCGGTTTCGACATCGCCGGCGCCGAGGCTGGGCATCCGCCGACCCGCCACCTCGACGCCTTCGAGTACATGCGGGCCAACTGTGCGCCCTTCACCATCCACGCCGGCGAGGCATTCGGGCTGCCGTCGATCCACGAGGCCATCGGCTTCTGCGGGACGGACCGGCTGGGTCACGGCGTCCGCGTCTTCGACGACATCGAACTCCCGGAGGGGGTCGATCTCGCTGCGCACTCGTTCGCGGGTGCGCGGCTGGGCCAGGTGGCGAACATCGTGCGGGACAAGCGGATTCCGCTGGAGCTGTGCCCGAGTTCGAATGTGCAGACCGGGGCGGTCGGTTCACTCGCCGAGCATCCGTTCAACGTGTTGGCGCGCCTACGGTTCCGGGTGACGGTGAACACCGACAACCGATTGATGTCCGACACCACCATGAGCAAGGAATTCGGCCTGCTCGCCGATCGGTTCGGCTACGGCTGGGCGGATTTCGAACGGTTCACGGTGAACGCGATGAAGTCGGCGTTCATCCACTTCGACGAGCGGCTGGCGTTCATCGACGACGTGATCAAGCCCGGCTACGCGGTGCTGCTCGGCTGAGCAGCACCGTCGCGGCCGGTTATGGGCGGAGAGGACTGCGCCCGTCAGCCCTTCTTCGTGAGCCGGGCCTCGAAGTCGTGCTCGAGCGCGCGCCACGCCTCGGCCTCGTTGTCGAACGGACCGCTGGGCGCCATGCGCTTGGGGTCGGGGTTGACGGTGTAGTCGACGAACCATCCCAGCGGAGTGGTGGTGCCGAGGGCCTCGGAGACCGTGTTGTCACCGGCGTAGTCGGCTGCGTCGGTGAAGAGTTCGACGGCGAGGTCGAGCTGGTCGCGATCCATTCGGCGGGGGCCGTCGGCGATGTCGTCGGCGAGACCCGGCAGGACGTAGACGTTGTCGTCGATGACGTCGAACTCGAGGGATCCGTTGGTCGCCTCGGTGCGGACCTCGTCGAACGTGGACAGGTCGGCGAGGTCGTGCGTGTTGTCGTCGGCGAGGAACCGCGAGAGCGAGCGCGCCGAGGTGAACACGAAGATCTTGCCCTTGGTGCCGAGGAACACCGGGTCGTCTCCGAGGTAACACCGCAGTGTCAGGTACTCGTTCGCGCTGGTGACGATCTTGACCGGGTCGATGCCGACCGACGCCCAGAAATCGTCGTCGTCGTAGTCGTCCTCGTCCTCCTCGTCCGTGTCCTCTTCGAGGTCATCGTCGTCGGCGGCGTCCGAGGACTCGGAGTCGGGGGCACCGACGATCTCGATGTCATCGTCGGTCGGCTCGTCCTCGTCCTCGGCGGACGCGGCGGCCTCGAGTTCGGCCTCGGCGGTCTCGACGGCCTTGGCGTCCACCTTCGGTGTGCTGATGACACCGTCGATGGCATCGAGCACGTCATCCCAGTGCTTGGCGATGAGCCGGCCGATGCGCACCCAGAGGTCGGTGCCCTCGCGGCCGTCGAAGTTGCGCGTGCCGGTGGTGACGGCGCCCAGGATCGGGTTGCCGTTGAAGAACTTGGTGACCGGTGTCAGTTCGCAGACCTCACCGAGGATGCGCACGATCTCGAGTGCGTCCTCGAGTTCGGCGATGACCTCGGCGGTGGGGTCCTCCGCGGCGAGCTCGGGTACGCCGACGAGGTCGTAGCTGTGGCGCTCGTCGGGGACCAGTTCATCGGCCTGCAGGCCGACCACGGTCGACCACGCCGGGTGCTCGACGAGATCGTTGTCGTCGTTGGTGCGGATGAACGCGGCGAGCTCGGCGACAGAGGGCAGGACGTACAGGTCCTCGTCCAGTCCGAGGAAGGCCTCCCATTCGTCGTCGCCCTCACGCCAGCGGGGTGCCCACAGGGTGAAGCTGTTTCCGTCGGTGAGTCCGAGCTCAATCGGGACGATGTCTCCGGCCATGGGGACACAGCCTAGCGATTGTCGGCGGCGGATCCAGTAGTGCCCCCACAGACGGTCGGTGGTGTGCCGACGACTTTTCGATGAACTCCTGACTCGCCCGCGGGTGCGAACATCGTTGCGGCTCTCATCGTGGACGGAAGAATCCTTCGAATGCCTGGTCGAGGTTCGAGGTGCGCACCGGCGAGACGCCCACGGGGTCACCGGCTTCGATCATTTGACCATTGCCGATGTACATCGCCACGTGGCCGGACCACACCGCGAGGTCTCCGGGCTGCAGCTGCGCCTGGGACACCTGATACCCGGCGGTGTCCTGCTCCTGGGCGAGGCGGGGGAGTTCGAGCCCGGCCTGCCGGTAGGCCCACTGTGTGAAGCCGCTGCAGTCGAATCCGTCGGGCGTCGTCCCGCCCCAGACATAGGGCACCCCGCGTTGACTCAGCGCGGCCCGCACCGCGGTCGCCGCGCGTTCGTTCGGAGCGTGGGCGACCGAGCCGTCGGGCAGCGTGATGGGGACGCCGCCGGGCGTGGGGACGGGCGACAGTCTGGCGGCGTCGCCGCCTGCGACTCCGACCATCTCGGCCGGCGCCGTGCGGCGGGCCAGGGCGGCCATCGCCTCGGTGTCGGAGCCGAGCTCGGCGCGAGCACGTCCGATGATCTCCACGCCGCGGCTCAGATGCTCGACGGCGACCGGCAGGACCGCGAGAAGGACTGCCGGAGTGGCCAGTCCGCCGTTGAGGCCGCGGACATGCCGTTCCAGGGAGTCCACGAGGCCGTTCAGAGCGGTCGACGCCGTGTGGACGGTACGGCCGGCGCTCTCGACGAGCCGGCCGAACTCGGCGGCGCATTCGGTGAGTTCGGTGAGTCGGCGCTGGTTCGCCGCGGTCGCGGCTGCGGCTCCGGCGGCCCCGGCTCCGTCCCACCGCGTGAGGACGGACTCGGCGGCCGACGTCGACCGTTGGCGCACCGACTCGACGGTGCCCCCAACGGTTCGGACCTGCTCGGCGGGGTTGCCCGGTGCCAGGATGCCGGTCCCCAGCGCGGCGATCAGTTGCCGCAGTGGCTCGATGAGGAGTTCGACGGGGATCACAGCGTCAGCTCACCGGTCGTCGCGATCCGGTCGGCGGCGGCGCAGTCGCAGTCGGCGTAGGACGTTGCGGCCGAGTTCGTCGTGAGTGCAACGCGTTCCTCGCGCGCCGTCGCGGCCTCGATGGTGCGACGATGCAGGTCGAGGAACTCGACGACGGCGGTGAGGAACTCGATGCCGATGAGACCGAAGGTGATGGCGAGTTCGACCACGGCGGCGTCGTCGCTGCCGGTCCCGCCCTCGAGCATCCGGGCGTTGGTGCGGTGTGCGCCGGAGAACTCGTGCAGCGCAGACGGATCGGCGAACAGTCGGCCACCGGTGTCCGGGCCTGGCCGGGTGGGTGCGGGATAGGGGTGAGGGGAGGACGGGCTCATGGGTTTTCGACGCGGCGCGGCCCCGTTGGGTTCCATCAAATTCTCGCGGCGACCCAGACCGGCGTGGTGGAGCTCGCCCAAGCGGCACGCGAGCGCCGGGGAGGAAATAGGGTGTCGGCATGGAGTCCCTGATCGTCGACCATCCCCTCGCAGCCGCGCGTCTGACCACGATGCGCGACGAGACCACCGACAACGCCGGATTCCGGGCTGCGCTGTCTGACCTCACCCAGATGCTGATCTACGAGGCGCTTGCCGGTGCGCCGCGCGCCGACGTCGCGATCAACACGCCGATGACCGCGCACACGGGATCGAGGCTGGCATCCCCGCCTCTCCTGGTCCCGGTCCTGCGGGCCGGACTCGGCATGGTCGAGCAGGCGCACGCGATGGTGCCCGAGGCGCATGTCGGTTTCGTGGGCCTCGCCCGCGACGAGGAGACCGCACAACCCGTGCCGTACCTGGAGTCGCTGCCGGAGGACCTGTCGGGACGGCCGGTGTTCGTCCTCGACCCCATGCTCGCCACCGGCGGCTCCATGCTCCACACCATCGAGTTGCTGGTCGCCCGCAATGCCACCGACATCACCGCCGTGTGTGTCGTCGCCGCACCTGAAGGGGTTGCGGCGCTGGAGAATTCCGGTCACCCGTGCCGGCTCGTCGTGGCTGCCGTGGACGACGGGCTCAACGAGGTCAACTACATCGTGCCCGGTCTCGGTGACGCGGGCGACCGGCAGTTCGGTCCGAGGTATTCGTGAGTATGGCTGAACCTCGCGCGGCACGTCGCTGAGACAAGCCACACGTCGTCATTCAAGGGCCCTCATGACCCGCCCTGATGTTCTTTTCGCCGAACGCTGCCGTCTGGTACTGGCAGGATGCTTCGTCGATCACCGATCACGGACGGCCGCTGCGGTGGGCCGCCGGACGGTTTGAATGCTCGAGCGACGGCCGAGAAACGGGCCGACGGCTACCGCGTTCACGGCGAAGCCGGCATGACAGATCGCTCCAGCCGCCCCACCCGTCACCCAACGAGCCCCGGTGCGACGTGAACGTCGAATCATCAAGCTAAGCCTATCTCCCCGCCGGGACGCAGCTCCTATTGCCACGCATCTACTGCTGCGAGATCGATCGTCAAGGCGGTGCTGCGCCGATATGGGATGCCACTGTTGCGACACCTCGCCCAGGCCATCGCGCTGCCGGTACGCCGAACCCCGCCGCGGCGCTTAGATCACGGCGCTCCCGGAGGCCGCCATATCGTCGACGACCACACTCGGTTGCGTACTCCGAGATCCTCACCGACGAACGCACAGAGACCGATACGCAATTCTGGGGCCGGGCACGCCCTTCTTCCACGCGCACGGCATCACGAACAACAGTTTGTTGGCCGACTACGGCGGCAGTTGCCGCCCAGGGCTTTCCGCGCATGCCCTCGGCCCTGAGATCGCGCACCAGAGACCCGTCTGTACCGGCCACAGACCACAACAGAGTTGAACGCTTCCACCGGTTGCTCGCCTCGGAAAGGGCCTTCGCGAGGTCCACACCACTGAAGCCGCCCGAGCGGCGACCTACGACGACTGGCTGCACGACTACGAAAACCACCGAATCCACACCGGTATCGGCGGATTCGCCCGAACGCCTACGCGTTCACAACTTCACCGGGGCTATAGCGAATCCGCGGCAAGAACACCGTTGGAAGAACGAATTCCGAAACGGGTGTGACTGAAGTTCACCACTGTCATCGATCCACGCTCTGCAACGCACAGTGGACGAAAAGCACTGCACAGTAATTGGTTTCGTAACTTCCGGGCTTGTGGAGTTTTCTCGTAATCGAATGGGTGTTCCTGTACCTTGGAGTCATGTCAGAGCTAGCCACTCTCCTCGATCAACTCATCGAGACCACCCCACCCGTCGACGATCCCACGGGCAGAGCGACATTCGACGCCCTCGACACGTGGCGCCTGATCCGCAACCTTGCCGATCACCAGATCGCGACGCACACAGCGCAACTCGATGCTCTCGGGGTCGCGCAGAAAGCCGGTAGCACCACCAAGAAGCTGCTGATCGAGTCAGGACATGCGCCGGCCTCCGCCCTCCGCACCATGCGGAGTGTCGACGCGCTGCCCAACCTGCCCGCTTTGGCGCGTCATGCCGCCGATGGGCGGCTGTCCGGCGAGATCGTCGATGCCATCGTCCGAGGCATGAACGAGATCGAGAAACGATGTGGTGAGGCGCTTTCCGACGACAAGCGCTCACGGTATGAGCTCGAACTCGTCGCCCAGGCACTGTCCGGGGCGGCGCCGACGCAAGTACTCAAGCATGCTCGCGCGATCGCCAACAACCTTGCCGACGCTTCCGATGCCGGAATCCCCGCCGCCGACGACCCATCACTGAATTCGGTGAACGCGCACACCACCGACGACGGCCGCGTCGAGGTCCGCGCTGACCTCACCCAGGTGGTCGGTGAGAAGTTCATGGCGATGATCGACGAACGGTCCTGTCCGCGGCGCGAACCCGACGGCACCGAGGATCGACGCACCGCCGAGCAACGCCGCGCCGACGCTTTCGAGTTGATCCTCGATCAAGCAGCGATCGGCGCGACCATCGACACCGTCGGAAGCCCACGCACGCAACTGATGCTGACGATCCCCGCGACCGGAGACCTGGCGTCGCTGCCGTGGACCGGGCCGGTCAGCCATGCCACCGCGAAACAAGCGTCGTGCGACGGCTCGCTGACGGAGATCATTCTCAACGGTGAGGGCGTACCGCTGCAGATGGGTCACACTCATCGGTTGTATCCGGCACACCTCCGCAAGGCGATCATCGTGCGTGACGCCTGCTGCATCAAATGCGGTGCACCACCGTCACATACCCAGGTTCACCACGTCACCCATTGGGCCGACGGCGGACCCACCGACCTCGACAACGGCTGCCTGCTCTGCCAACGCTGCCACACCCAGGTCCACCACCACGGCTGGGACATCGTGATGGGTTTCGACCGTCATCCCTGGCTCGTCCCACCCGCGACCATCGATCCGCGGCGCCGACCACTGCCCGCTTACAACCGACGCACCATGCGACTCGACGACGCCGCCTGACCGCTGCCGCCACAGACCACCAGACTTTCGCGTAGCACCTTCGCACCCGGGCCACACCCGGGACCGACCCTGTCCCTTGACAACTCAACAGTGTCACCCCAGAGGCAACCGCCCCCCGTACGAGACCGGCCCGTCTCGACGCAGTGGATGGGAACTGTTGAGCGCTGAGCGAGCGTCCGGCTTTGTGTCAGCGCATTCCACCGGGTGATCTCGATATCGGCGTCGTCTGTGTTCCAAGCCAATTGGCGACGGCCCGAGCGGCGGGCGGCGACGTCGGACGCAACGGTCATCCCGTCACGCACGCTTCGCATTTCGGTGACCGGGCTGAGCCGAACCGCGGTCAGGGAGGTGCGGCGGGTCTCAGCCGGGCAGCGACCAGTACGCGAGCATCGGCTCCTCGGTGAGCACGGCGCCGCCGTCGACGATGGTGAGACTTGTCGGCGAGACGAGGTAACGCACCGAGCCGTTGCGCGCCTCGAAGGTGTCTCCGGTGCGGGTCGGGAACTGGAGTTCGATCCCGCCCTCGGGTGCGGCGCCCTTGTAGTACAAGCGGCCCGTCTGGGTGCCCACCTGGCAGATCACCACGCGCGACCGGGCGGTCTGTCCGACGGCCACGGCGGGGTCGTCGGCGGCGTTGCAGCGGGGACCGTTGGTGAATCCCTGCCAGTCGGCGCCGGCGACGGTGGGGGTCGGCCGGACCGGGGGCGGCGGCGTCGTCGTGGTGGTGGTCGCGGTGGTGGGGGTCGTCGTCTCCGCGGGGCGGGTGACGGTACTCGTGAAGGTCGACGCCGACGGTTGTCCGCCGTCCGCGCTGTCGCGGTCCGCGGACTCGTCGTCCGCGGGGATCAGGAGCAGCGCCGCGAGGACGCCCACCACCACCAGCAGCACGCCCGCGCCGATCGCCACCAGCACCGCCGGCGACGACCACGGGGACCGCGGCGGGCCAGGTGGCACCGGGCCCTGCGGGTAACCGCCCGACGGATAGCCACCCTGGGGATAGCCGCCTGGACCGCTCGGTGGATAGGTCATCTCGCTCCTTCGGTTCGGCCGGCCGCCGGTTCCGTTCGGTCCTACAGTTCGCCGATGATCCGGGCCAACAGCTCGCCCATCCGGGTTGCCGACGCGCGGCCGACCTCCAGGACCTCTGCGTGGCTCAGGTGTTCGCCGGTCATGCCGGCCGCGAGGTTGGTGACCAGGGAGATGCCGAGCACATCGAGTCCGGCGGCGCGCGCCGCGATGGTCTCGTGCACGGTCGACATCCCGACCAGGTCCGCACCCATCGTCCGCAGCATCCGGATCTCGGCGGGGGTCTCGTAGTGCGGGCCGGGGAGCCCGGCGTAGACCCCCTCGGCGAGGCCCGGGTCGATGCCGCGCGCGATCTGTCGCAGCCGCGGTGAATAGGCATCGACCAGGTCGACGAACTGGGCGCCGACCAACGGGGAGCGGGCCGTGAGATTCAGATGATCCGAGATGAGCACGGGTTGCCCGACCGACATGTCCTCGCGCAGACCGCCCGCCGCGTTGGTGAGCACGACGGTGTGGACACCGGCCGCGGCTGCGGTGCGGACCGGGTGGACCACGCGAGCGAGGTCGTGGCCCTCGTAGGCGTGAATACGTCCCAGCATCAACAGGACTCGTCGATCACCGATCCGGACGGAGTGGACCACGCCGCCGTGGCCGGCGGCCTTGGGCGGGACGAATCCCGGGATCGACGCCATCGGCAACGAGCGGATGGGCCGCCCGAAGGCGTCGGCGGCAGGTGACCATCCCGACCCGAGGATGACGGCCACATCGTGTGTAGCGGCGTCGGTCTCGGCAGCGATCGTGGCCGCGGCGACGATGGCCGCGGCATCGGGGTCGGCGGTGGGCTCCATGCGCCAACCCTAAACCGTTCCCAGGCCCACACGGCCGCGCGTCGCAGCGCGCCGACCGATCGGGTCGGTGGCGACGAGACCGGGAGCGATAAGGTCGGGACATGCCATTTCTGAACGGTGACGGGGAGGTCGTCGAGCTCCATCTCGGAGCGCGCGGTGAGGAGATCAGCGAGTCCAATCCGGAGAACCGCTTCCGGGCCGACTGGTTGGACGAGGTCGATGCACTGCTGGACCAGGTGGTCGTCGACCGCACACGACCGCTGGTGATCACCGCCACCGGGAAGTTCTTCTCCAACGGCCTGGACACCGACCACATCTTCGCCGCTCCCGACCAGCTGCCCGGTTACCTCGACCGCGTGCACGCCCTGTACGCGAAGGTGCTCACCCTGCCCGTTCCGACGGTCAGCGCCGTCAACGGACACGCCTTCGGCGCCGGAGCGATGCTCGCGTTGTGTACCGACCACGTCCTGATGCGCACCGAACGCGGTTTCTGGTCGCTGCCCGAGGCCGCTCTCACCATGCCGTTCTCCCGTGGGATGGCGACGTTGCTGCGCACCCGACTGACCGATCGCACCGCCACCGAGGCGATGTACACCAGCCGGCGGTACGGCGCCGACGACGCGGTGCGTGCGGGAATCGTCGACGAGGCCGTGGACGCCGAACTCCTCGTGAAGCGGGCCATCGAGATCGCGGCCGCCCGCTCCGCGACCGCCGGACCCAACCTGGCGCTGATCAAGCGCGGACTCCGTGGCCCCCTGCTCGACGACCTCGCACGTCAGACCCCGCCCGGAGTCTTCTGATGTCGGTCGCGGGAGCGGATTTCGCCGCGGCGGACGATCCCATCGACGCCTGGCTCGCCGAGCACGGCGGCGATCTCATCGCGTGGCGCCGGCAGATCCATGCGCATCCGGAACTGTCCCGGCAGGAGGTCCGCACCACCGAGCTGGTGATGAGCGAGCTCACCGCTGCCGGACTCACCCCGCGCCGGCTGCCGCTGGGCACCGGAGTGGTGTGCGACCTCGGTCCTGCCGGTGAGCCCCGTATCGCGCTGCGCGCGGACATGGATGCCCTGCCGGTGACCGAACACACCGGCCTGCCGTTCACCTCGGCGGTGGAGGGCGCGTCGCACTCGTGCGGTCACGACGCGCACACGGCCATCCTGATCGGCGTCGCGAAGCTCCTCGCCGCGGCCGAACCACTTCCGGTCGGCGTGCGTCTGATCTTCCAGGCCGCCGAGGAGGTCATGCCCGGCGGAGCCCTCGACGCCATCGAGGCGGGCGTCACCACCGGTCTCGGCCGCATCTTCGCCTTGCACTGCGACCCTCGCCTGCCGGTCGGCACGGTCGGCCTGCGGTCCGGCCCGTTGACGTCCGCGGCCGACCACATCGATCTGCAACTGCACTCGGCCGGCGGGCACACGTCGCGGCCGCACCTCACCGGGGATCTCATCTACGCGATGGGCACGGTGATCACCGGCCTGCCCGGGGTGCTGTCGCGACGGATCGACCCGCGTTCGGGCACGGTGATGGTGTGGGGCGCGGCGAACGCCGGCAGCGCCGCCAACGCCATCCCGCAGGAAGGTCGCATGCGCGGCACGGTCCGCACCGGCGATCACGCCACCTGGGCCCAGCTCGAGCCGCTGGTCCGCAGCGTCGTCGGCGAGCTGCTGGCACCGCTCGGCGTCCGGTACGACCTCTCGTACTTCCGCGGGGTGCCGCCGGTCGTCAACGACGAGGTCGCGGTCGGGATGTTCGAACGGTCCGTCGCCGCGATCGGGTCCAAGGCGATCGCGGACACCCCGCAGTCACCCGGCGGCGAGGACTTCTCCTGGTATCTCGAACACGTCCCGGGAGCGATGGCCCGCCTCGGCGTGTGGGACGGATTCGGACCGCAGGTCGATCTGCACGCGCCCAACTTCGATCTCGACGAACGTGCCCTCGCGATCGGTGTGCGCGCGCTCGCCGGGATCGTGCTGAACGCGACCAGCGCCGTCGGCTAGGACACCTCGTTCTATTCCGCGGGCCCCGGCCCGGGTCCGACATTGCGCGACTCGCGCAACCGGAGGTCCTGCACATACTCCGCGGGTGCGCCGGCGATCTCCGCGGCCTCGGCCATGACGCCGAGATAGCGCGCCGAGGGCAACCCGCCCTCGAAGGCGTCGAGGACGTACAACCAGGCCAGCACCGGGCCGTCGGCGGTGTCGACGCGGGCGCGGATCTTGCGGTGGATGCCGAGCTCGGAACCCTCCCACCGGTCGAGCAGATCCTCGTCCTCGGTGGTGACGTCGTAGAGAACCACGAACACCCGGGCGTCGGGGTCGTCGCGGTCCTCGGTGACCGTGGCCAGGGACCCCTCCCACCCGATGTCGCCGCCGCCGAACGTCAGACGCCAGCCGCGGAGCCATCCGGTGCCCGACATCGGGGAGTGCGGCGCGCGCTCGGCCATCTGCTCGGGATGCATGTTGGATCCATAGGCAGCATAGATGGGCACGGATGGAGCCTAGATGGTCCCCGCCGAGTCCGGAAGGCGACACCGTGGCCCGGCTCCGGTTTGCGACCACGTTCACAACGACGGACCCGCCCGACTAGTTTGGTAGGCGGCGCGAACGGGGTCGACCGTCTCGCGCGACCCGAGGAGCGTGTCACCCCGCGTTCCCGTCGAGCCACGACACACAGCCGGGCGCAGCTTCCCCACGAAGGACGCGGCGAGCCGGCGTGGAGAACAGGAGTCACAGTGACCAGGATCGTCATCATCGGCGGAGGACCCGCGGGTTACGAGGCGGCGCTCGCGGCGGCCGCCTACGGGGCCGACATCACGGTGATCGATTCGGACGGGATCGGCGGTGCCTGCGTGTTGTGGGACTGCGTCCCGTCCAAGACGTTCATCGCGTCCACCGGCATCCGCACCGAGGTCCGTCGCGCCGTCGACCTGGGCATCAACATCAAGACCGACGACACCTCCGTCACGTTGCCGCAGATCCACCAGCGGGTCCGCGACCTCGCGTTCGCCCAGTCCGCGGACATCCGCTCGCGACTCATCAGCGAAGGCGTGACGCTCGTCTCCGGTACCGCCGTGCTCGACGAGCGGCAGGTCGGCGTCTCGACGCATACCGTCGTCGCGACCCTCGCCGACGGAACCACCGAACGCTACGACGGCGATGTGGTCCTGCTGGCGACCGGCGCCTCGCCCCGCGTGCTGCCCGACGCCCAGCCCGACGGCGAGCGCATCCTCACCTGGCGTCAGCTCTACGACCTCGAGGAGCTGCCCGAGCACCTCGTCGTCATCGGTTCCGGCGTCACCGGCGCCGAGTTCGTCCACGCCTACACCGAACTGGGCGTCAAGGTGACGCTCGTGTCGAGCCGCGACCGGGTCCTCCCGCACGAGGACGAGGACGCCGCGCTGGTGCTCGAAGACGCACTCGCCGAACGCGGCGTCGAACTGGTCAAGCACGCCCGCGCCGACAAGGTCGAGCGGCACGGCGATTCGGTCACCGCGCATCTGGCCGACGGCTCGACCGTGACCGGCAGTCACGTGCTGATGACCGTCGGTTCGGTCCCCAACACCACCGATCTCGGACTCGATCGTGCCGGGGTCGCGGTCGGCAAGGGCGGTTACATCGAGGTCGACCGGGTGTCCCGCACGTCGGTCGCGGGGATCTATGCGGCCGGCGACTGCACCGGGCTGTTCCCGCTGGCATCGGTGGCCGCCATGCAGGGCCGCATCGCGATGTACCACGCACTCGGCGAGGGCGTGAGCCCGATCAAGCTGAAAACCGTTGCGTCCGCGATCTTCACGCGTCCGGAGATCGCCACGGTGGGGGTGTCGCAGAACGCCATCGACACCGGTGAGTACCCGGCGCGCACCGTGATGCTGCCGTTGGCCACCAACCCGCGCGCCAAGATGAGCGGTCTGCGCCGGGGCTTCGTGAAGATCTTCTGCCGGCCGGCCACCGGTGTGGTCATCGGCGGTGTCGTGGTGGCGCCGAACGCCTCCGAACTGATCCTGCCCATCGCCCTCGCGGTGCAGAACAAGCTCACCGTCGGCGACCTGGCCCAGACGTTCTCGGTGTACCCGTCGCTGACCGGGTCCATCACCGAGGCGGCGCGGCAGCTGGTTCGGCACGACGACCTGGACTGAGCGCCGCCCGCCCGCTGTGCACAGCCGGTGCCGGTGTGCGCCGCCGGGTGCGTCGTCACGGTAGGGTCGGACGAATTCGTTCGTCCCGGCCGGCGACCAAGGGGGTGTCGTGAGCTCGCCGCAGCAGTCCTACAACACCTACGGCAGTCGCAACGACCGCGCGTTCGCTCGCGGTCGCACGCAGTGGGCGGGCATGAGCATCGACGAGATCCTCGACGTCCTGAGCACGATGGAACCCGGTCGTGCCGGCGGTGACGTCAACACGATCCTGCAGGCGATCGAGTCCGTCCGGCGCGCGGCCGAACGGATGCACGCGATGTTCGGCGACGGCATGCTCGGTCAGGCTTCCGACGCGGCGCTGGAGGCGGGCCGGTCGCTGTCGGCCGATCTGGCGACGACCTCGGAGACCGCCGGTCAGATCGGGGATGCGCTGGCCGGCGCGACGGGCATCCTCGGGTCGGCTCGCGGGCAGGAGGGACGGTTGCGTGAGCTACAGCAGCACATCCGTGACAATCCCGAGGACGCGCCGGCGGTCCGGCACGAGGTCGACCGGGCGATGACGGGCGCCTACTCCTCGCCGATGATCGGGCTGCAGCGCTCCCTGCCGAACGACCCGTCCGGGGCGAACGGGGTGACCGCAGGACTCGGCGGCGGGCCGACCGCAGGCGGTTCCGGGGCCGCGGGCTCCGGGCCGGACGCTCCCCGCGGTCAGGCCGCCAACACCGTCGACGCCGGCGACTTCGGGCGTGCCACTCCGACTGCCGGGCCGGTGCCGGTCGCTGCGGGCGGTCCACCGCCCGGTGGCGGCGGACCCGGTGCGTCGTCGACGCCGCCAGGGCCTGCGGGTCCGGGCGGCGGACCATCCGGTCGTGGCAACACCGACGGCCCCGACGGGTTGGTGCGTGGTGGTCGGGCGACGCCCGAGTCGACGACCCGCGGCGCCGCGGCTCCGGGAACGCGCCGGTCGGAGGGCGCCGACGGGATCGGCGAGAACAGCGGATCCGGTTCCGGTGCCGGTGCGCCGGCGAG
>NZ_JAMBDT010000096.1:0-19970 GCF_025143765.1 Gordonia sp. p3-SID1431 | reverse complement strand
CGTCGGCAACCCACCGGTGGCGGGTGGAGCCGTCGTGCTGGTACTCCGTCTCCAACTCTTGAAAGAACTCAGTGATGTACATGCTGGAGCGATACGGGAAGTACCGAACTTCGTCGACGTTCTGGGCATCGTCGCGTCCGAGGTTGCCCACGACGAGGTTTCCAAGAGCTTCGAGGTTGCGGCGACGGAACTTCACATGGGCATTGTTGCAAGCGACGCCGACGAATGCCCACACCTCGCGCGACCCTGCGGGCGATGCCCGATCAAGACCGAGGCGTTCGACTACCAGTTCGTCGGACCATCCGGGTAGCGTGTCGCAAGGGTCGGTTCCGAACTCGGCGGCCATGCCGTCGGCGGCAGGGAGATTGCACGCCCTGGTGGTTCTCGATCAATTTCCCACGGTGTATAGCGTGGACTTGCGGCGTTGAAGGTGTGCTGCAGGAGGATTTCCATCAGTGAGTTGAGTTGCCCGACTCCTTTGAGCCCGTGGCGTCGGTATGACTCATTCGCCTCGTAGACATCTGCGCGGCACATGTGCTGATCCGCCTCAAGCGTTCCGCGGTAGAGTGAGGGCATTCTCGAAGCCACTGACGAGCGCGAGTCAGATCTGTTGCCGGAGTGTCCTGTCTGCACGTAGCTCCTTCAAGGTGGGCGCCATTCAAGTGGCTCCTCGCCGAATCCCAGGTCAGGCAACAGGCTGTTTGATCGGATTGTGGACCACTGCTCGCGTACCAGGTTGCGCGCCGAGCTGAGATCGCCGTCGTTGGAATCCTCAGAGTAGAGCGATTCTGTCGCGAACTCGGCGGCCCCGCCGGTGTAGACCTCCCAAATCGCGACGGCTAGCGCGTGTGGAGTCACTGCTCTGAACGTGCGGCTCGTGCTAAGAATTCTCGCAATGGAGATCGTGAGATCTGGATTGGCAAGTTGAAGCCGCCGGCGGTGGTAATCGATAGGAGGCGGGCCGGTGAGCAGTTCCCGGGTCTGGTTCTCGATCTGATCCAGGGTGTCGGTCCAATCGCCGCTGCGCTTGATCTGGCGGATGAGTAGTGGTGGGTAGCGCGAGAATTCGTGAGGCAGTCCTAGCGCGAAAGCGATATGGCCCCAAGGTCTCGCGGTCCCAGACCGTGCAAGGAGCATGGAAAGGACGGCGCGATCCTTCGCAGTCGTGTAGTCGCGGAATCCCGTCCAGTGAACTTGAGGTATCGACGAGAGAGGAATGTGGTTGCCCGGGATCTCGTGGGCCGTCGGATAACGGGCACACCCACTAGCAACTCGAAACGTCAGTTGTGCCGTCGGCGATAGCTTTTCGGCGAGCGGGGTGATGGCGAGGTGGCCGATAACCGCATTCGTCCGACTACGGGGCAAATCTCGGCCGTCCCTGAGAAGCCAGGTTCCTGGAGTAAGGACGCTCTGCTCTACGGCGAGCGAATGAGCCGCATGAACGTCCTCCTCGCAGAGGATGGACTTTACCTTGAGGAGTTGCTCGAGGCACGCGGCGTCAGGGTCGCTTGCTGCTTGACAGCTCATAATGGGCTTGCCCAGCGTCAGAGCCGCGTCGAAGTATTCGCGTGTACTGAACCGCTGACCGCCAAAGCTGTTCGTCGAAGGCTCTGATGCACCGCGTGCGAGTTCGAGAATCCAAACCTGAGCTTCAACGATCTCGGGGGCAACCCTACGGAACTCGACGTCGCGCAAGTCGTGGCCGCAGTATGCGTGTCGAGTTCTTGGTGTTCGGGGGCGATTGTCGCGCTGCGGACAGGCCCAGTTGGGGTCGGTGCTATTGGGCCAACTCGTGCCCGCCCACGGCGTCTCGGCGCACCGAGGGCAGTTGGTAGGCATCAAGATCGCATGTTCGACACAGACGCGGTGTAGCGGCAGTGACCATGTCGAGTTCCAGTATCCTTGCTGAGCAAGGCATTCGGGACAGTAGGAAGGGTCGAGGGGCATCGATTCCGAAGACTTACCGTACCGTTCCCAGTGCGTGCGAAATGCGGAAACAGCCTCGGATATGAGTCCTGCCCGGAGGTATCGGGCTCGTTCGTCCGGTAGCCCCACCGTATCCACAATCAAATCACTGTGCTCAGCGATATGCGCAGAGACTCGTGTGGGGGACCAGGCACTCGTTGGAATCCCGAGTTCTCGGAGTAGCGCGCGTGCGGTGAGTCCGTAGCGGTGGCCGAAACGGCGCAGCCAACTCGGTGCGGTCTCATCGTCCCTGGGGGCGACGAGTATGGGAAGCCGCCGCGGGTTGTACCCGTCTGGTATCGCAATTGCGGAGGGTAGTTGCTCCGCGTCGGTTCTCTCACCTCTTGGGAGTGGTGAGCCGCTGAGCGGCATTGTCAACGACGACCTCCTCCAGGATGCTCGCAGTAATTTGCTCGGTGCCCGTCTTAATAGCCAGATAGGCGGCCCGATCGAGCAGGTTCGTCAGTGAACCGATGTGCCCTTGCGTTCGGCGGAAGAGTTCCTTGCCGAAATCGGATAGTGTCCCAGGCGTTTGCGCGGCGAGCATTAGGTGCAATTCGAGGGCGTTGAGAAGCGAGATCCAGGCGACGTTGCTGGCATCGGAGTCGGTGTTGAACGGCGCGACGCGTGCACGTGTGGCACGGCGGGCAGTCTGTGCGTACACGGCACCGTCATCGCCTCCCAGGCCCTCGTCGAAGAACTTCTTCTCTGTGAGGCGTACACCGACGTAAATGAACGTGACCGCCATTTCGTTGGCCAAGCCCTTCAGATGATTGCTTACTTCGCGACCGTGACGGTCTCGAAAGTCGATGAAGTGAAGGTCATCGATGACAATTATCTGAGTCTCGCAGCTCCGTACGCAGTCGACCGCGAGCGCACCCAAACCAGAAGTATTCGCACCAGCTACCCCCAGATGGCCATAGAAGGCGAGGATCTTTCTGTTCAGGCCCTTGAGGGTGATTCCAGCATCGAGCGGGATGAAGGCGACCGGAATACGCTGATCGCCTGCGGCGGTCTCGCTGCTGAGGCGGCGAATTGCAGTTCGATGGAACTGCCTTGCGTAGCGGATGGCGATGGTGGTCTTACCGAGACCTGGCGGGGCGTCGATCACGACCGATCCGCGGAGGCGGTCGCCATCGCGACGGTTGGACGCCATGACTTGATCGATGACAGCGAAGGCGTGCGTGAGTTGAGCTGTCTTGACAGTCGGGAGGTTGGCATTCCATACAAAGCGAGCTTCGTTGTAGTCTTCGCGCTCGTCGTCGCTGAGCGCTGCGATCTGTCCCTTCGTGAGGAGTTCCAGGCTCGCGCGCGGCGGCGAATGCACGAAGTCGTGCCAGCCCACTTTTGACGCCAGGTTGTAGCGATGCGGTTGATTGTTTCGAAGCCATAGTGCCCATGGGTTACTCATTCGTCGAATACCTCATAGCTCGAATCGTCTGCACCTTGGTACTTCTCAAACACATCGAGGTCATCGTCCAAATCCCAACCTGGAGGGCGACGTTCTGCTCTCCTCGCGAGAAGGTCGATAACTCCTGGCAGTGATGCAATCTCGTCGTCAGGTTGGCCATCGCCAGTATCGCTTGCCGTGGAACGGGTGCTGGCCAGGCGTCGTGCGAGGGCGCGGTCGCGCTTGGATTTGGTGTTGCCTTTGGACCACTCATCGAGGAGGTTGCGGACGGCGTCCTGTGGGTCGACATGCCGGTTTTCGCGGACGGCCAGAAGCTTGGTGTAGTCGGCGGCGTCCGAGGAGAAGGGCTGGTCGAGTCCACCTGCGTGCTCCCAGACCAGAGGCGACCATTTGCCAGATGAGGGGTCGCGGAAGTACACGCGTCGAACATCGCCGCTGTCTATGTGGATTGGCCATTTTCTAGCCTTCGGACCACCGAAGTTGGACTTGCTATTCCGGTAAGGGTTGAGCGCCGCGCCATCGTATCGGCGCCCATCCACTTCTATGCCATAGTGCTGGATCGTGCGCCACTCCACATTGAGAAACTCGTACGCAAGGTCCGGTGAGGACGGGATGGTGAGTCCACCGGCGCGAGCCAGGCCGATCTCGTACATTTCGAGCGGTGATAGCTCGAGGCCGGGCGTCTCAGGGAGACACAAGCCTTCGTGTTTCGACCGGTGGTACACCCGAGCTGTCCACTCGCGAATTATCGACTCAAGCTCGGCGACGTAGTAGAACGCTTGACTCTCAATGTCTTCACCGCGGTGATAGACGTCGGGTCCCTTGTAGCCCGGCAGTTGCTGAAGCAGGCCGAGCCGAATGGTCTTGAAGAAGCGTTCGACAGTTGGCTTGTCTGACGCCTTCTTTACGATCGCAGGCTGAATCGAGATTCCGAGTCGCGCACAGGCGGATCTGACATGGTGCGAGAGGTAGATCTTGCCATGGTCAACAACGATTGACTCGGGTAGGCAGCCTGGGATGCTCGGAGTGGCATCGTCTGCGGTCGGGTCGTCGCGTTCGATTGCGATCGAACTAGGCACGCCGTGAAACGGCCACGCTCCGTCGTCGACCGGTTCTTGGGGCGTGACCGACTGGTGTAACACATTGGCCACGTCGATTGCCTTGGTTGAAATCGGGGTCAGGCGCAGACCGACAATGCAGCGTGTATAGAGGTCTTGCGCCACAGTGAGTTCGACCGGCACCCAACGCAGCGTGATCGGCTCCATCGCGAACACGTCGAGGCGCGTTGTGTCGAGTACGAAGTACTCTCCGGGGCGCGTGGCGCGCAAACGGCCATACGGGGCCTCCGGCCGGTCGGCGGCGATTCGCCGTGCCTTTCCGCTGCCAAATGAATAGCGACCCTTGGAGAGCTCGTCCAGCCAGCGGTAGGCGGTCGCATTGGATGGGGTGGGCGCCAGATCGGCGCCACACCGCTCGGTCAGCAGATTGTTGGCCTGGTCGATTACTATGTTTCTGCTGGGTGTGGATTCGCGTGTGTACCGATTGAGTACGTCGAGGCACGCCTCCCGCCAGAGTGGGTCGATCGGCGAGCGCTGCTTCCTTGCTTCGACGAGGCCGGCTGGTCCTGACTCTTGATACGCCTTCACCCAGCGTTTGACGGTGCGGTCAGACATGTTGTGTGCGAGAGCGACCGTTTCGGAGCTGCGACCGATAGAGTCGCCGCTGTTGTGATGCATCTCCAGTACTGCTTCGACGACGGCGAGCCGTGCGTTGTAAGTCTCTTGCTGTTTCTTCGTAAGATTCGAAAGCAGTTGTCCGGACGTCTCGCAGGGCCTGCGAGGTGCGTCGAGCGGCTGAGAAGACCTCACGAGGTGTGGAGTGCTCACCGCTCGTGTGCCGCGATCCGATTCGACTATCGACCGACTGTCGCTGATCTCGACTATGCGGACCACGGATCCGTCGATCCACACCCGATCGCCAACAGCAAGTCGATAAGTGTTGCTCATACGGCCTCGGCTCGATGGATCAAGGTGTTGTCGCCGAATGGCCGGGTGAGATCGGCCGTGAAGGTGCCCGTCCACAGAAGCTCGAGGACGATGTGTCGAGGCCGTGCAATCCGCTCGGCTGCGAGTGTGGCTTCAGCGTGCGCGATTGAGAGCTCCTCTGGAAATCGTTCGAGCACCGTCTGGAACAGGGCCGCGCGCGACTCGCGGCGAGCCTGAGAAGCGAATCTGATGTTGTTGATCAACGCCGAGTCCTCGCCGGTCCAAACCTCATAATCGGCGGAGAGGCGCTTGGACACCACCTTGGTCCACGTGAACACGGCCTTGACCTCGTCTTTCTGCGCGATTCGTGGATTCTTGACGTCCACGACCAAATATGACCCATCAGCCCGCGTCAGTAGGAGATCGGGACAGTGGCGTCGGCCGGTACCTCTGTCGTCGCCGGTGATCCAGAAAGGTTGCGCCGTGATCCAAACGACTTCGGGATCGAAGTCGGCAAGCAAGATGCGGTCGCGTTCGAGAAGGCTTTCGTAAACCACGTGGTCGGCTGTTGTACGGGTCCAAAAAAGACCTGGATAGTGGCGTTGGCCGGCGTGGGACGGTGGCAGGCGCACTGGCTGGGCTCGGGCCATCGAGCTGATCGAGTGATCCCTGACCTGACTGATGGTCTCGTCACCGGCTTCGGTAACGAAGCGAATCTCGGTCGCACCGATCTGATCAGGCATTTTGCTATCGTGCCGCATGACAGCCCGATGAGAACGATGACACGCCTATGACAAGCCGATGAGAAAATGACACGTTCGGTGAGAAGCTACAACCCCGTTCGCTCCTGGCATAAATCGCCCGGGAACAAGATTCCTGCCACCTGGGTTGAGTCGGTCAGACTTAACTCTGGAGGTTTCATGTCGCAGACATATTCACTGCCGGTTCTCTTCGTTCCCGACGTCGTCGTCCTGCCCGGCATGGTCGTGCCCATCCCGCTCGACGATGCCGCACAGGCCACGGTCGACGCCGCCCGGGCGAGCGAGACCGGGAAACTGCTGGTCGCCCCACGTCTGGACGACCGGTATCCCACCTACGGTGTCATCGCGTCGATCGTGCAGGTCGGCCGTATCCCGGGCGGCGGCATGGCAGCCGTCGTCAAGGGTGAGCAGCGCGCGCAGATCGGGACCGGGACACCCGGTCACGGTGCGGCGCTGTGGGTCGAGGTGACCGAGGTCGACGCCGTTGACGCCACCGACGAAGAACGTGAACTCGCCGGCGAGTACAAGAAGCTCGTGCTGGCGATGCTGCAGCGCCGCGAGGCATGGCAGCTCATCGACGCCGTCAACAAGATGTCCGATCCGGCGGATCTCGCCGACACCTCGGGCTATGCGTCGTGGCTGTCCGACGAACAGAAGCGTGAGCTGCTCGAGACGCCGGTGACCGCGGCGCGGTTGCGGCTGCTCATCGAGTGGACCGGCGATCATCTGGCCGAGTCCGAGGTGACCGAGAAGATCGCCGAGGACGTCCGCGCGGGCATGGACAAGCAGCAGAAGGAATTCCTGCTTCGCCAGCAGCTCGCCGCCATCCGCAAGGAGCTCGGCGAGGACGAACCCGAGGGCGCCGACGACTACCGCGGCCGCGTCGAGGAAGCCGACCTGCCCGAGAAGGTGCGCGAGGCCGCGCTCCGCGAGGTGGGCAAGCTCGAGCGTGCCAGCGACCAGTCGCCGGAGACCGGATGGATCCGCACCTGGCTCGACACCGTCCTCGACCTGCCGTGGAACACCCGGACCGAGGACTCGACCGACGTCAAGGGCGCGCGCGAGATCCTCGACGCCGACCACCACGGCCTCGACGACGTGAAGGACCGCATCGTCGAGTACCTCGCGGTGCGTGCCCGTCGCGCCGAACGCGGCCTGCAGGTCGTCGGCGGACGCGGGTCGGGCGCCGTGATGGTGCTCGCCGGTCCTCCCGGGGTCGGCAAGACATCGCTCGGTGAGAGCGTCGCCCGGGCGTTGGGCCGCAAGTTCGTGCGCGTCGCCCTCGGCGGTGTGCGCGACGAGTCGGAGATCCGCGGCCACCGGCGTACCTACGTCGGTGCGCTGCCCGGCCGGATCGTGCGGGCCATCGGTGAGGCGGGATCGATGAATCCCGTTGTGCTGCTGGACGAGATCGACAAGGTGGGCTCGGACTACCGGGGCGACCCGGCCGCCGCGCTGCTCGAGGTCCTCGACCCCGCGCAGAATCACACCTTCCGCGATCACTACCTCGATCTCGATCTCGACCTGTCCGATGTGCTGTTCCTCGCGACCGCCAACGTCATCGAGAACATCCCGTCGGCCCTGCTCGACCGTATGGAGCTGGTCACGCTCGACGGGTACACCGAGGACGACAAGGTCGCCATCGCCCGCGATTACCTGCTGCCCCGGCAGGCGGAGCGGGCGGCGCTGACACCCGACGAGGTGACCGTCACCGATGCGGCGCTGCGGGAGATCGCGGCCAACTACACCCGCGAACCCGGTGTGCGGCAGTTCGAACGGCTGCTGGCGAAGGCGCTTCGCAAGGCCGCGACCAACCTCGCGGTCGAATCGGGAGACGGGGGAACCGCGACGGCGCCCGTCATCATCGACGAGCCCGATCTGCGCGACTACCTGGGGCGTCCGCGCTTCACGCCGGAATCGGCGGAGCGGACGGCGGTCCCCGGTGTCGCAACCGGTCTCGCGGTCACGGGCATGGGCGGCGACGTCCTGTTCATCGAGGTGAACGCCACCGAGGGTGAGCCGGGTCTGAAGTTGACCGGCCAGCTCGGCGACGTGATGAAGGAGTCGGCGCAGATCGCACTGTCGTACGTGCGGGCGCACGCCGAGCAGCTCGGCGTCGACCCGAAAGCGCTCGACAAGACCATCCACGTGCACGTTCCGGCCGGGGCCGTGCCGAAGGACGGTCCGAGCGCCGGCGTCACCATGGTCACCGCGCTGGTGTCGATGGCGACGGGACGTCAGGTGCGCAGCGATGTCGGGATGACCGGCGAGGTCACGCTCAACGGGCGGGTCCTGCCGATCGGTGGGGTCAAGCAGAAACTGCTTGCCGCACAACGCAATGGGCTGAAGACCATCTTCATCCCGCAGCGCAACGAGCCCGACCTCGACGACGTGCCGGCCGAGGTGCTCGACGCCCTCGACGTGCGGCCGATGACCGATGTCGCCGAGATCGTCGCGCAGGCGCTGGAAGTCGCCGTCGACGCGCAGGTCTCCGCGGCCTGATCCCGCGCGCTGTAGCCCAGGCCCAGCCAACACCCCGGTGGTACGTGGACGATCACGTTCCGCCGGGGTGTTGGCGTCTGTCAGAAGGGTGGCGGGTCGTCGGGCGTGTCGGGTTGATGGCTGGCTGCCTCGGCTCGGGCAAGTCGATCTGCTTCGCGTTGTGCCTTGTTGCGGGCACGTTCTTCTCGCCGCTTCGCGTGTTTCGCGGCGGTGCGTTCGGTGATCGTGCGCGGTTGTCGGCCTTGTTGTTGTCTGCCTTGCCGTTCGGGCACGATGATCCGCGGTGTCGGTGGGGCTTTCGCGGCTTGTTCGAATCGGATGCGCCGCAGGTTGGGGAAGAGGTCTTCGAGGGTTTCGGCCTCGCCGGGGATCACAAAGCCCTCGGGCGTGACGTATTCGGTGACCAGGCGGCCCTCGTCGTCGCGGTACTGCACATCGGTCCAGTCACCGTGGGTCTTGTGCAGATGACCGGGACGGCATTTGGCGTTGAGGTTCTCACTCGAGGTCGCACCCCCGCGTGCCGGCCGGGCGTGGTCGTACTCGGCGACGTGATCGACATCGGCGGTGAATGCCGAACGCGTGCAACCCGGCTCGGTGCAGTAGCCGTCGCGCACCCGCACGAACTCCGCGCACGCACTTGTCGGACGATACGGGTCACCAGGCAGGGCAGCCGGGTAGACCACCACGACCTCCGACGACACCGGCTCCGCCGACGATGAGGCCGAAGTCGGGGGCGTCGACGCGTCACCCGCGCCGCCGGCGTCGGTGTTGGTGTTGGTGTTGGTGTCGGCGTCATCTGTAGCCTGCTGTGGCGCGGCGATGTTCGCCGTCCGCGTGGGCTCGTCGTCGTATCCGCCCTCGCCGGCGACGACCTGCGTGGGTGGTGTGCGGATGGGGGTGACCGGTCTGATGGTCGCGTCGGGCCGGGCGGCGAGGTCGCGCACATGCTCGTCGGAGATGACTCCGTGCCCGTCGACCCAGCCGGGTCCGGACCCGCCGGCCAGGGTGTCGGCGTCGGTCACCACGTGAATCACGATCTCGGTACTCGCCGCCGAACCTCCAGGATCGACAGGTGTTGTGGTGCAGTCGGATTGTCCGCACGCACAGGTGAACGCTGTTCGGGTGAGCAATGCGTACATGGCGTCGGACTTTCGTTCCCCGAGGGTGCGGCCATCCCGGTCGCACACTGATGCGGCCAACTCCCGTACCGAGGCGTTGGAAGCTCGGATGTTCTCGGCGGCCATGACCGCGGTGATCTCACCGGTGCCGTCACCGTGGTTCTCGGTCCACACGCCTCGTTTGTCGAGCGCTTCGCGGCGCCGTTCCCGGACGGCGTCGGCGTCGTGGCCGAAGACCAGGCGGTCGATCATGTCGCGCAAACCTGACGTCGACCACGACCCGGACCGGGAGCGCAGCAGGTCGGCGATCGACTCGTCGAGCACCTCGATGATCCGGCGGCTGGCGGGGTCGTCGGGGTCGAGAAGGTGATCATCGGACACCAAATGCGTGCGGCCGATGATCTCCCGGATCTGGTGCGGCCCGATGATGCCGTCGCGCAACGTCTCCAACACCCGCGGCAACCGGTCACGCAGACACAACGCCTCGTCAACCAGCATCCCCGCCCGGTAGCGGGTGATCCCGGCCTCCCGCGAGACCCGGGCGACGATGTCACCGAAACCGTCGGACACGTAACTGTTGCCGACCGTGGTCAACAGCCGATCGCACAACACCAGGATCGTCTGGTAGCGGCACCACGCCAGATACGACTCGCCCGCGCGGATCGACCCCAGACGCTGCATATGGGTGGCGGTGTCGGCATCGGCCGGACAGGCAGGATCGACCCCGGCGAGGAACTCGCCCGGCAGATCCGTCCATGCCCCCACAGTGACTCCCCCCGAAGTCGTTGCCATCCCGCCTGGTTGACCGGTCCAACTGATACATCCAAGGTAGACCCGACCACCGACAAGAATGCTCGGTCGACGAGCAGTCCTCGACATCTGGCTATGGTCGGCGGCGCAGATCACGTCGAATTCGCTGGGAGCGGGGACATTTGGTCGCCAGGCCCTTCGTGACGCGGCCCGGCCGCCGTCGTGGATCACGAAAGAAAGGTTGTGCGCGGCGCGAGCCCTTCTACTGCTCCCTGAGGAGCGAGCTTGCGGAGGCCGTCACGAAGGGTCTTGGTGAGATGACGTCGCCACCCTTCGAGGCTCGTCGCTAACGCTCCTCGCACCTCAGGGAGCAAAGGGAGGGCATCGCAGACCAGCGGTTTCGTGGTTCTTTGGGATGAGGGAGCAGAGGGGGCGGCTGCGCTTCTCGCAACTCAGCTCAGGGAGTGGAGCGGAGGGGCCGCGGCGGCGTGCACTCAGCCACCCAGCGCTCGCGCGAGCAGTTCCACGTACCGGTCCACATCGTTCATGACATCCGGGCTCGTGGTCACCGAGATCGCGATCCGGTCGCCGATCCCGTGTACGCCGTGAGTCAATCCCTGAGCCGGCGACAGCGCGGGAAATCCTGTGGTGAAAAGGATCTCACCGCCGTCGAGGTCGAGATCGGCGGCTCCGCGGTTCACCGACGAGACCACGGTGACGCCGGTGACCGTCGCCGGCGGGGTGTCGAGATCGAACGATCGGATCCCCCATCGGGTCAGGATCGCCGGTGTCGACTCCGACGCCCGACGCTGCGCGACCCGCAGCGGCTCCGCCTCGGCTGCTCGAGCGGCGGCGATCTCGGCGCCGATGAGTCGTGCGCGCTCGCCCAGATCGTCGACGTCGACGTGCAGATCGATCCCCGCGTTGCGAAAGTGATTGCGCGCTCGACGTTCTCCGCCGCGCCCGACCGTCAGCTCCGCGCCGTACCGTCGATCCCGGTCCCCCAGATACTCCGGGAACGCGACCGAGATCGCGGTGAGTACGGCGACCGTGACCGGCACTCCGGGTCCGCTGAGTTGATCACGCGCGACGACCAACACACGCAGGGTGCGCCGCGGTCCGGGTGGGACGTTCAACCGAGTCGGCGCATATCCCGCCGTTCCCGGCACGGATGCCGAGGCGAGCCGCGCCGCGCGAACCCCTCGCCACGCTGTCGTGACGAACTCGCCGGGGAATCGAAGCACTCCGCCGAGCGCCGTAACGGCGTCGACCATCAACTCGCGGAAGGGTGAACGCACCTCGGACACCGGTCGTCGTGGAGGCGCAGGAGCCGTGAACCAGTCGCGCGCGATCCGTGACATCCGACGCCCGTCGCCCAGGGCGTGACAGACCTGGAGCACGACGACGACCACCGGACCCGTCGCTGCCGGGACTTCGGCGACCGGGCCGAAGAGGTGCGCCCGCCACGCCTCCCGCGTGGGATCGAGCGGCTGGGCGATGAGCCCGGCGATCTCCGTCAGACACGACGACCACGTGCGGCTCGACGCGTCCACGCGGACCTGGTCGTCGGCGGGCCGGACGGATTCCCAATACGGGCGGTCGGCGGTGCCCGGGACATCTCGTATCCGGAGGCACAGATCGTCGACGTGCGCCGCCCGCAGCCGGAGTCGCGCCGCGCAGTCCTCGATCGAACCGCGCGGCGCGGCAAAGCAATACACCAGGAACTCGTCGTTCGGGATGCGCTGCGACATCCAGTACGACACCGCGTCCGCCGCGGCCATCCGGTGCATGGCCGCCAGCGTAGCGGCACGGCGTGCTACTTCTGTCCGGCGCTCCAGGCGTACGGCAGGTCGGTGCCGTTGAGCACGTGGTCGCCGACCGCCTGCAGCTTGAAGATCAGCGGGTTGTGCACCGAGATCACCCGGGCGTTGCGCCAGTGGCGATCCAGGCGCAGACGCTCGGAGGTGATCGACGCGCCGCCGACCTCGAAGAGCTGCGTGGTCGCGTCGAGCACGGCGGGGATGACGGCGGCCTGGGCACGGGCGACATCGAATTCGACGCGGTCGAGGAGCGCGGCGTCCTCCCAGCCGGCGAGCGCGAGCTCGTCGAGCTCGTCGGCGATGTCGAGGACCAGCGTGCGCGCGGTGTAGGCCGCCGCCGACAACCGGCCGATCACCTGCTGCACCAACGGATCATGGCGCGGCAGGTCGGCGGTCGAATGCGTGAAGGTGCGCGTGCGGTTGCGCACCCACTCCACGACGTCGTCGGTGGCGCGTGCCGCGATACCCGCGAGCACCGAGAGCTGCACGAGTTGCAGATACGACGTCGCGTACGTGCGCCCCTCCCCGCCGTACCCCGGGCCGAGGACACGCTCGGCCGGCACCTCGACATTCGCGAACTCGGCGGTGCCGCTGGCGGTCAGGCGCTGACCGAAGCCGTCCCAGTCGTCGTGCTGGGTGACGCCGTCGGCGTCGGCGTCGACGAGTACCGAGACCCGCTCACCGTCTTGGTCGGCGGCGACGAGGATGTGGTCGGAGTAGAGGCTGCCGGTGCTGTAGTACTTGGTGCCGTCGAGCCGGAACCCGCTGCCGTCGGTACTCGCCGGATCCGGGGTGAGGCGCGTCTGGTACCGGTCGATGGCGCCGACGCCGGGTTCGGTGATCGCGTTGCCGACCAGCGTCCCCTCGCCGACCTTGCGCAACCACTGCTGCGCAGCCTCGTCCGGGAGGGCGGCGAGCTGGTCCTCGACGAACGACCAGTGCACCCGCAGGGCCTGCGGGAGATTGGACTCCGCGGCGGCCAGCTCGATGAGCAACCGGAACAGCTGACGGATCGACGCGCCATAACCGCCGAATTCCACCGGCACGCGCAACGCGCCGAACTTCGCCTTCCGTAGCCACGCGACCTCGTCGTATGCAAGCCTACGGTCGTCCTCGCGCTGCACGGCGCCTTCGGCGATCCGGTCGAAGATCGGTGCGAACACCTCGTCGAGACGCTCGTCCGTCGTTCCGGTGGCGGGCCGGTTGATTTGCTCGGTGGACGGCACAGTGGACGTCATCGGGGGTCCTTTCGATCGCAGACTGGTCGGCGACAGTCTGGTCGGCTCGGCACCGGACGACCACGGTTGCAACCGCGCTGACCGCAACGCTGACGTTCTGGGCGCGTGCACCGCACACTGGCGCTCCGACGCTCGTCGGCCACCTCCGATGAGACCCCGGTCACGCCATGTGTCAATGTTTGGTATGCCAACAACGCTCGTTGATATCGATCCGACCACCCCCGTCGTCGTCGGCGTGGGCCAGGCATCGGAACGCCTGACCGATCCCGGATACGAGGCGCTCGGCGAGGCCGACCTCGCCGCCCGGGCGGTGACCGCCGCATTCGCCGACTCCGGAGGCGACGTCGCCGGGTCGATCGACACGATCGCCGCGATCCGCTCGTTCGAGATCTCGAGCCCGTTGTCGTCGTCACCGCTGGGCCGACCGGACAACATGCCGCGCGCGGTCGGCAACCGGATCGGGGTGGACCCACGCCGCGCCGTGCAGGCCGTGACCGGCGGCCAGACCCCGCAGACGATGCTCACCGAACTCGCGGCGGCCATCGCCGCCGGCGACTCCGAGGGGGCCGTGGTGTTCGGCGCCGAGGTGATGTCGACGGTCCGCCACCTCATGTCACAGCCGGAGGACCAGCGCCCGAGCTTCGCCGAGGAGGTCGGTGGACAGCTCGAGGACCGCGGCTTCGGGCTCAAGGGCATCATCTCGGTCGCCGAGATGCGGCACGGCCTCGCGTCGGTGTTGCCGCAGTACGCCCTGCTGGAGAACGCCCGCCGGCACGCCTCCGGCCTGGGCCGCGATGCCTACATCGCCACGATGGGTGAGTTGTTCGCACCGTTCACCGAGGTCGCCGCCGCCAACCCGCACTCGGCCGCCCCGACGGCGCGCACCGCCGACGAACTCGTCACCGTCACCCCCGAGAACCGGATCGTGTCCGATCCGTTCACCCGGTACATCGTGGCGCGCGATCAGGTCAACCAGGCCGCAGCCGTGGTCGTGATGTCGGTGCGGGCCGCGCAGGCCGCCGGCGTCGACCCTGCGAAATGGGTGTTCCTGCACGGTCATTCGTCGACGGTGGAACGCCCGGTCCTGGCTCGCCCCAAATTGTCCTCCGCTCCTGCGGCTCCCGCGGCGGTGCGGCATGCGCTGCAGGTCGCCGGGATCGGGCTCGACGACATCTCCGTCGTCGACATCTACAGCTGCTTCCCGATCGCGGTGTTCAACGTCCTCGACGGGATCGGCATGTCGCCCGACGATCCGCGCGGACTGACCCTGACGGGTGGCCTGCCGTTCTTCGGCGGGCCGGGCAACAACTACTCACTCCACGCGATCGCCGAAGTCGTCACCCGCGTCCGGCGATCGCCGGGTGACTACGGTCTCGTCGTCGCCAACGGTGGTGTGCTGAGCAAGCATGCCGCGGGTGTCTATTCGACGACGCCGGCACCGTGGCCCCCGGACACCAGCGGTCCGGTCCAGGCCGAGCTCGACGCGGTACCGACCGTTCCCACGATCGCCGACGCCGACGGCGCCGCGGTCGTCGAGACCTACACGGTCATCCCGCAGAAGAACGGCCGCCGCACCGGTGTGGTGATCGGCCGGCTGGTCGATCCGACCGTTCCGGAGGGACTCGGCGCCCGCTTCGTGGCCAATCTCGATTCCGACGACGACGAACTCTTCGACCTCCTCCTCACCTCCGAGGACCCCGTCGGCACGCCGATCGTCGTGCGGTCCTTCGACAAGGGCAATCGGGTGGCCCTGACCGCCGCGGCCATGAACTCCCGGCATCCGGTCGTCGCGCCGGCGTTCCGCGACTCCTACGAGCACGTCGAGATCCGTCGCGACGGCCGGCTGCTCGAGGTGACCATCAACCGGCTCGATGCGCGCAACGCGTTGAACCCCGCGGCGAACGCCGAACTCGACTCGATCTTCGAGGCCTACTTCGCCGATCCCGACCTGTGGGTGGCGATCCTGACGGGCAAGGGCGACAAGGCATTCTCGGCGGGCAACGATCTCGCGGCGACCGCGGGCCCCGCCGCCCTGTCGGTGCCGAAGAACGGGTTCGCCGGACTCACCTCGCGGCGCAGCCTGCCCAAACCGGTGATCGCGGCGGTCAACGGCTTCGCGCTCGGCGGCGGCTGCGAGATCGCGATGGCCTGTCACATCGTCGTGGCCGACGAGGACGCATCGTTCGGACTGCCCGAGGTGAAGGTGGGTTTGGCGGCCGCCGCGGGTGGTCTGGTCCGCCTGCCGCGGATGATCCCGCCCGCGCTCGCACGCGACATGATCCTGACCGGGCGTCGGATCTCGGCCGCCGAAGCCGCGGCCGCCGGACTGGTGAGCCGGATCGCCCCCGCCGGAAAGGTTCTCGAGACCGCACGCGGCGTGGCCGAGGAGATCCTGGCCGCCTCTCCGACGTCGGTACGGGCGTCGATCGCCACCATGGAACAGTCCGACGCCATCACCGACACGGTCGACGCCGTCCACGCCAGCACCTCGGTGCTCGACTCGCTCGTGATCAGCGGCGACACCCTCGAAGGGATCATGGCGTTCGTGATGAAGCGGACGCCGAACTGGAAAGGCCACTAGAGACTCATCGAAGACGAAAGCGCACGGAAAACGCGCGGATGGTCGTCGGATGCTGAACACTTGACGGCGGCCACTCCGCGCGCTCCCGCGTGTGGGTGGCCGCTGTTTCGACGTAACAGTCGTGTCCAGAAAGGCGGCACACCATGTCCGGTAGCAGTGAGGCGCGCGGAACCAAGTCCTCCAAACGCACACCCCCACCACCGTCGTACCGGGTCGATCCCCCCGACTGGACACTGCCGCGGGGCACCATCGTGCTCCTCACGATCGCCGGCCTCGTCGTCGCCATCGGCGGCATCAAATCGGTGGCGTCGCTGGTCGGTCCGGTCTTTCTCGCGCTGATGCTCACCGTCGCCGTCCAACCGGTCCCGAACTGGTTGCGCAAGAAGGGCTTCCCGCGGTGGGCCGCCTTCGTGACGACGGTGCTCCTCGTCTACGGAATCCTCATCGGGCTGTTCGCGGCGCTGGTGTTCTCCGTCGCACGCCTGGCATCGATCCTGCCGCAGTACGACGACAAGTTCGACGACCTCGTCACCAGCTTCCAGAACTTCCTCACCAGCCACGGCGTCAGCCACGACAAGGTGCAGGACATGATCTCCCATGTCGACACCAGCAAGGTCGTCGGTGCCGTGACCGACGTGCTGAGCAGCACGTTCAGCGTGGCCTCGGCGCTCGTGCTCGTCCTCGCCCTGCTGCTGTTCATGGCCGCGGACTCGGTCGGCTTCGACGACCGGATGAACATCCTGGACCGGATGCGCCCCGACATCGCATCGGCCTTCCGTTCGTTCTCGCAGGGGACACGTAGCTATCTGTGGGTGTCGACGGTCTTCGGCCTGATCGTCGCCGTGCTCGACAGCGTGGCCCTCGCATTGCTGTCCATCCCGCTCCCCATCCTCTGGGGCCTGCTGTCGTTCATCACCAACTACATCCCGAACGTAGGCTTCATCATCGGTCTGGTCCCACCCGCGCTGCTCGGGCTGCTCGTCGGGGGGCCCACGAAGATGATCGTCGTCATCGTCGTCTACAGCGCGATCAACGTCATCATCCAGTCGGTCATCCAACCGAAATTCGTCGGCGACGCGGTCGGATTGTCGACCACCCTGACCTTCCTGTCCCTGCTCTTCTGGGCCTGGGCGATCGGGCCGCTGGGCGCGATCCTCGCGGTGCCGCTGACCCTGCTCGCCAAGGCCTTGCTCATCGACATCGACCCCGCCACCCGCTGGGCAGACGTGCTGCTGTCGTCGGGCGGGCAGCCGAAGAGCCCGGACCCGACCGAGGCGGGGACATCCGACGACGACACGAGAGAACCCGCGAAGACCACGGGCACGAAGGGTGAAGATCCGCCACCCGGATCGGCCCCGGGCGTCACACTGGAACCGGAAACGTGAGGCGGGCTACGCACCGCGCCGATCATTGGGTAGATTCCCTTTCGACCCCAATCTGACCACAACCGTTTACAGATAGGTTGCGCACCGCTCATGGACATGAACTGGTCTCCGGACGACGCTGCGTTTCGCGACGAGGTCCGCGCGTTCCTCGACGAGAAACTGACCCCCGACCTACGCGCGGCGGGCACGCTGCGCACCAGCGTCTACTCCGACCACGAGGCCTCGATGGAGTGGCAGGCGATCCTGCACGAGCGTGGCTGGGCCGCTCCCGCGTGGCCGGTGCAGTACGGCGGATGCGACTGGTCGCAATCCCAGCACTACATCTTCAGCCGTGAGTCGATCCTCGCCGGCGCGCCGTCGCTGTCGCCGATGGGCATCCGCATGGTGTCGCACGCGATCATGGCGTTCGGCACCGACGAGCAGAAGAACTTCTTCCTGCCGGGCATCCTCGACGGCAGCGTCTTCTTCTGCCAGGGCTACTCCGAGCCGGAGTCCGGCTCCGACCTCGCGTCGCTGTCGATGGCCGCGGTCGACGACGGCGACGATCTCGTCGTCACCGGTTCCAAGATCTGGACCACCCACGCCTCCGAGGCGAACTGGATCTTCTGCCTCGTGCGGACCTCGCGCCAGGAACGCAAGCAGCAGGGCATCACGTTCGTGCTCATCGACATGAACTCGCCGGGCATCGAGGTGCAGAACCTCGTGTTCGCGTCCGGCGAGCAGGTGCAGGCGCAGGTCTTCTTCGACGGCGTGCGCGTGCCCAAGAAGAACGTCCTCGGCAAGATCGACGAGGGGTGGACCGTCGCGAAGTACCTGCTCGTCTTCGAGCGTGGCGGCGGCGCGGCCGCCCCGGCGCTGCAGGTCATGGCCGAGCAGCTCGGCCGGGACGCGGCGTCGGTGACGGCGCCGAACGGCGGCCCGCTGTCGGAGGATCCGGCCTTCGCGGCCAAGCTCACCGACCTGCAGGTGCGCGCGAAGATCCTCGAGGTCCTCGAGTACCGCGCGCTCGCCGCGATGAGTTCGGGCAAGGACCCCGGCTCCATCGCGTCGATGCTGAAGATCCTCGGCACCGAACTGAGCCAGGAGATCACGACCCTCAGCCTGGAGGCCGCGGGACCGCACGGACGGGTCTTCCAGCCGCACGCCACCAAGCCGGGCGGACCCATCTTCCAGTACACCCCGCCCACCGACGGCTACGTCAGCGGCGAACCGTGGCAGGCCGTCGCGCCGCTGCACTACTTCAACGACCGCGCGGGCTCGATCTACGCCGGCAGCAACGAAATTCAACGAAACATCCTCGCCAAAGCGGCTCTGGGTCTCTGACGGGTCACAGGAGATAACCAATGGACTTCACACTCACACCCGAACAGCAATTGCTGTCCGACGGTCTCGACAAGTTCCTCGACGCGCGGTACGACCTCCAGGTCAGCCGCGACGCCGCGAAGGTCGGCGAGGGCTGGCAGCCGAAGATCTGGAAGGCCTTCGTCGAGGACCTCGGGGTCGTCGGCGCCTGTCTGCCGGAGGACATCGGCGGATTCGGCGGCGGCCCCGAAGAACTGATGGTCGTCACCGAAGCGCTCGGGCACGCCCTCGTGGTCGAGCCGTTCGTCGACACGGTCGTGCTCGGTGCGGGCCTGCTGCACGCGACCGGTAACCCGGTCGCCCTCGAGGCCGCCGCTCGCATCGCCGAGGGCGAGGCGCTCAGCGCACTCGCCGCGCTCGAAGACGGCTCGGGCGGGGTCCTCTCCCGCATCGAGACCTCCGCCGACCGGGACGGCGACGAGTGGGTGCTCAACGGCACCAAGGCCGTCGTCACCACGGCGCCGCTCGCCGACTACCTGATCGTCAGTGCCCGCACCGCAGGCGAACCCCACGATCCCGCCGGCGTCTCGCTGTTCCTGATCGATCTCGCCGACGGCGGGCCGACGGGGCTCGAGCTGCACAAGCTGCGCACCATCGACGACCGCCAGGCCGCCGACATCACGTTCACCGACGTGCGCCTGCCCGGCGACGCGCTCATCGCCGACGAGAACGCCATCGAGATCCTGGAGAAGGCGTGGGACACCGCGACCGCCGCGGTCGTCTCCGAGGCCGTCGGCCTGATGCGCAAGGTGTTCACCGACACCGTCGAGTACTCCAAGCAGCGCGAGCAGTTCGGGGTTCCGATCGGCAGCTTCCAGGTGCTGCAGCACCGCATGGTCGACATGCATCTCGAGCTCGAACAGTCGGTCGCCGCACAGTATTTCGCGATCCTGTCCCTCGAGGGCTCCCCGGCGGAACGGGCGGCGGCGGTCTCGGCCGCCAAGGCCACGGTCAGTCGCGCCGCCCGGTTCATCGGACAGAACGCGGTGCAGTTGCACGGCGGGATGGGGATGACCGAAGAGCTGGCCATCGGCCACTACTTCAAGCGTCTCACCGCCATCGAGTACGAATTCGGCACCGCGGACGCCCATC
>NZ_JAMBDT010000095.1:0-20265 GCF_025143765.1 Gordonia sp. p3-SID1431 | reverse complement strand
GGGGGGGGCTGGGCCCCCCCCCCCCCCGCCCCGGGGGCGCGGGCGCGCGGGGGCCCCCCCCCCCCCGCGACCGGATGTCCACCCGCGGTGGTGGCGACGGCCTGCCGCACGGTCGGGGTGACCGCACCCTTGAGCCACGACACCGGATCGGACTCGATGACCTGCAGCCGGTCGATGACCGGCGCATCCTCCGGGAAGTATTCGGCGAAGATGCCGGAGATGGTCTGGCGGGCCGAGCCCGCGTCGTGGACGTCATCGATCCGGGCGGCCCACGCGCCGTCGGGCTTGGCGAAGACGATGAACGACCACGTCGGGCCGGCGTCCTTGTGCAGGAACGGTCCGACGAAGATCTCACCGTTCTGCGCATCCAGGTTGAACAGCGAGTGGTCGCCGCCCGCGCTGCTGCGGTAGGCGAAGGACTCCGGGCCGTGGTCGACGCCGGTCAGGGTGACCTGCAGCAGACGACGCTGCGGTTCCCGGTAATGCGTGCGCGACTCGTCGACCGGGAACAGCGTCGACAGTCCGCCCTTGCCGGTGGCGACGAGGGTGATGTCGGCGTCGGCGGCGATCGCGTCGAGACGGTCGAGGCCGACCTGTCCGACCTCGAATCGGCCGCCGCGGTCGAGGAACCGGGCGAGCCGGTCGTCGGCGCGGAGGCGGAGGTCGACGGCCTGGGCGACGTAGCCGTAGTCCGGGTTGAACTCGAGGACCGCGGCGCGTTCGTCGCCGCTGCCGGAGTACAACCGGGCGCTGATGCCGGTGGTGTTGCTGACCTCGTACAGGTCCTCGATGATCTCGGCATCCCATTCGCGGGACTTACCGAACAGGACACCGACACCGGTCGGCGGCACCTTGTCGCGCAACGACTCGCGGTCCCGGTCGCTGTAGAGCGTGACGTCGAACCCGGCGTCGAGGAAGCCGAGGGCGGCGCTGGTCCCGGCCAGCCCGGCCCCGATGATCGCGACCGATCGTCGTGCTGTCATGAATGGATCTCCCCTGGTTGTCGGCGTGGAAATGACTGCTCGACAGGGTGCCGGGGCGATCGGTGTGGCTGAAGGGTTAGACGCACCGAGAACGAATCGGCGCTTCGGTGCCGCTCGGGTGGGGAACGCGCTAGGCGTCGTCGCGAACCCGGCGGTACCGCTCGTAGATCACCTGTCCTCCGTAGGTCCGGGTCTCGGCGAGCGACAGCCGGATCGTGTCGGCGACCGGCGGCAGCAACGGGGTACCGCCACCGACGAGGACCGGGTAGCGGAAGATGCGGAACTCGTCGACGAATCCGAGTTCGATTGCCTGCCGGGCCAAGTCGGCGCCGCCGATCTCCACGTCGCCGTCGGTCGAGTCCAGCACCGCGGTGAGCTCGTCGGCCAGCGATCCCTGCGCCAACCGCGCGTTGCCCTCAACCGACGTGAGGGTGCGGCTGAAGACCACCTTGGGCAGCGCCGACCAGAGGTCGGCGAACGCGGCATCCGCGTCGTTCTCACGCATCCGCGGGTCGGTCTCCCAGACCAGCATCGTCTCGTAGAGCCGGCGGCCGCACACGAACGCGCCGAGCTCGCCGACCCGTTCGGTGTGGAACGCGAACAGATCGTCAGAGGGGACCGACCAGTTGAAGTTGCCGTCGCGGTCGGAGATGAAGCCGTCCACCGAGACGCCCATCGACAGAAGCAGCATGTGGGGATGTTACGACGCCTCGCCGCCACAGTCGCGGACTCCGACGCAGCAGGTGAACCCATGAGTCTGCGGTGAGGTCCGACGACACCCCGCTCGTGCCAGGCTTCCCTCAGGTGCGGGCAAGTACCATCGCCCTCTGTGCGTACGCCCCTGACCGATGCGACACCCGTCGCAACCCCGAACGAGGACGCCGCGACCGGCAACACGTCCGGGTACCGGTTGGACCTCGACGGCCTGCGCGGCATCGCGATCGCGCTGGTCGCGATCTTCCACGTCTGGTTCGGCCGGGTGTCCGGGGGCGTCGACGTCTTCCTGACCCTGTCCGGCTACTTTTTCGTCGCGTCTCTGCTCAAGCACGTCCTGGCGACCCAGCCCGCGACGAGTTCCTGGGGCGCGGCGATCAATCCGTGGCCGCGGTTCTCCCGGCTCCTGCGCCGGTTGCTGCCCGCTCTGCTGCTGGTGCTCGCGGTCACCGCCGGACTGATCGCGCTGATCATGCCGACGACGCGTTGGGGACCGCTCGGGGCCGAACTGCAGGCCAGTGCGCTGTACTACCAGAACTGGCACCTCGCGTTCGAGTCGCAGGACTACGCGGCCGCCGACTCCGCGAACAGCCCGATGCAGCATCTCTGGTCGATGTCGATGCAGGGCCAGTTCTTCGTCCTCACCCTCGTCTGCGCGCTGGCACTGGGCGCGGTGCTGCGTGCGCTCGGCCGGCGATCCGCATTCTTCGCCGACCCCAAGGTGGTCCGTGGAGTCGTCGGGATCGCGCTCGGCGTCGTCGCATTGGGCTCCTTCGCGTGGGCCAACTACCGCCACGGGATCAACCAGCCCTTCACCTACTACGACACCGTGGCCCGTCTGTGGGAACCGCTCGTGGGCGGACTCCTCGCGGTGTGGATGCCGCGCATCGCGCTGTCGCAGCGGGTGCGTGACCTACTGGGACTCGTGGCCCTGGGCCTCATCGTGACGTGTGGTTGGTGGATCGCCGGCGTCCAGGAATACCCCGCGGCGTGGGCGCTCGTCCCCGTGGGCGCGACGCTGATCCTCATCTGGGTCGGCTCGTCGCAGACCGCCCCCATCGATCAGGCCCCCGTCGATCAGAAGACGGCGTCCGGCCAGACCTCGATCCGATCCGGGGTGAGCCGCGGTCTCGCCCATCCCCGGCTGGTGTGGCTGGGCTCGATCGCCTACGCGCTGTACCTGTGGCACTGGCCGCTGCTCATCTTCTACCTGGCGTGGCGCTATCAGGACGATGTCTCGTGGTTCGAGGGCACCGCCATCCTGGCCGTGTCCGTGCTGCTCGCCTGGCTGACCACGAAGTACGTCGAAGCGCCGCTGCGTGCGGGGTCGGCGAAGCGGAAGCAGTCCCCGGTGCCGCCCGATGCCGATGGCGCGGTCGCGCGGCCGCCGTTCGAGAAGACCAGAGGCTACCGGCGCGCCCTCGTCGCGGTGCTGGTCGTCATCAGCGTCGCGGCCGGCGCCGCCGCGGTGACCTGGCAGCGCGACGCCGCCAATGCCACCCTCGACACCCAGAACCTCGACCCACGGCTGTACCCGGGGGCGCGGGCCTTCCTCGACGGCGCTCCGGTACCGAACGTGACCGCACAACCGAGTCCCGATGTCGTCGACATGGACTGGCCGATCACCTCCTACGACTCGATCATCAGCGGCTGGAAGGACCCGTCCATCAAAGTCGGGTACTACGGCAACGTGAACGCCACCCGAACCATCGCGCTGGTCGGCGGTTCGCATGCGGAACAGTGGATCACCGCGCTCGACGCCATCGGCAAGCGCCACGACTTCCGCGTGACCACCTACCTCAAGGTCGGGTGCGCCCTCACGACCGAGCACGTGTTCACGTGGTTCGGCCAGAAGTACTACCAGTGCAATGACTGGTCGCGTCGCGTCATGGAGCGGCTCGCCGTCGACAAGCCGGATGTCGTGTTCACCAACAGCACCCGGCCCGTCGAATCGGGCGACGGCGACTACGTCCCCAAGGACTACGAAGAGATCTTCTCCGAGTTCCGCGACCGCGGGCAGCGGGTCGTCGCGGTCCGCGACAACCCCTGGGCGACCGGACAACTCAAGCCGCCGGAGTGTCTCGCCAGTGGACGCAAACCCGAGGTGTGCGGCGTGCCCCGCGCTCAGGCGATGGCGCCGGCCGACCCCGCCGCCGCACTCGCCGGCGAGTTCCCCAACATGAGCTTCCTCGACTACACCGACGCCATGTGCGACGACGAGTACTGCCCCGCGGTCGTCGGGAACATCCTGGTGTGGCACGACTTCCACCACCTCTCGGCGACCTTCGTCCGCAGCCTCATCCCCGCCGTCGAAGCCGATCTCCAGCGGTCGCTGGGCTGGTGGTGACCCTTCGTGACGCTCGCAAGCTCGCTCCTCAGGGAGCGGGAGATGTGACCGCCGTCAGCACCGCCCGCGGCCCGGCGAACACCGTCTCGCGGACGTGGTTCCGGGCGAGAGTCCAGGCGGGACAGTCACATCGGGCCGCGACACCGCGCGCGTCGACGCCCTGGTCGCGGCACAACGCGATGGCACGGCGCAGGTGGAAACCCTGCGTCACGATGACCACCTCGTCGACACCGAACACCTCGCGGGCGCGCCGGCAGCTCGCCGCGGTGTCGAGACCGGCCGGGTCGTCGGTGATCACCCGCGGGCGGACCCCACGTTCTTCGAGATAGCTTCGCATCACCGCGGGTTCGTTTCCCACCTCGTCGGAACCGTTGCCCGAATTGATGATCCGGTCCACTCCCCCGGACCGGTACAGCTCGAGCGCCGTGTCGAGCCGGCCTCGCACGTAGTCGCCGGGCGAGCCGTCGTCGTAGACGAGGGAACCCAACACCAGCAGCGTGGGCCGGTGGGCGGGCGCCGTCGCGTCGTCGATCCTGCCGACCGACGAGAAGTACATCCAGGTGACGGCCAGGGTGATCCACAGTTCGACCAGCACCAGCAGCACCGGTACGACGAGACGAGCACCTGACCTCACCCCTACAACGTAGGGGGACCGACTCCCAACATGCCCATTCGAGCCCCGACCCGGCAGTCGCCCCGTGATACTGAGGGGACCTCGGTCGCGCTCAGCCTGTGCGCGCATCCATTTCGTGGTGTGAAAGTGATGGTGCGATGCCGTACATGCCGGTCACCTCGTCGATGTTCCTCCTCGCCGAGACGCGGGAGCAGCCCATGCACGTGGGCGGACTCCAACTGTTCGTACCGCGCGAGGGCCAGTCGTCGAGCGAACTCGCCGAAGAGATCATCGAGGCGTTCTGCGGCTGCACCGAAGTCCATCCGACCTTCCGCAAGCGGCCGGCGGTACCGGTGACCCTGCTGGGCAACGTGGCGTGGTCCTTCGACGACGAGATCGACTTCGACTACCACGTCCGCCGGACTGTGCTCCCCCGCCCCGGCCGCGTCCGCGAGTTGCTGCGATACGTCTCCCTCAACCATGGGGCCCTGATGGACCGGTTCCGACCGATGTGGGAGATCCACGTCATCGAGGGTCTCGACGACGGCCGGGTGGCGCTCTACAGCAAGATCCACCACTCCGTCGTCGACGGCGTCTCCGCGTTGCGCCTGCTCCAGCGGACCTTGTCCGACGACCCTGACGACCGGTCGGGTACTGCACCCTGGGACCCGGCGCTGGTCGAGCGTCGACCCCCGCGCCCCTCGCCGAGTCTGCGCAGCCGGGTGTCCGGCCTGGCGAACGTGGCAGGCCAGGTCGCCGGCCTCGGGCCCGCGGCCGCGAAGGTCGCGGTGGCCGGCCTCCGCGACCCGGAGTTCGTCGCCCCACTTGGACGGGCCCCGCGCACGATTCTCGACGTCGCGATCGGGAGCGCCCGCCGATTCGCCTCGCAGCAGTGGGAGATCGACCGTCTTCGGGCAGTGGCCGATGCCCGGAACATCACCCTCAACGACGTGATCGTCGCGATGTGTTCAGGAGCCCTGCGGTCGTACCTCATCGACCAGGACGCCCTGCCCGACGCCCCGCTCATCGCGGCGGTGCCGGTGTCGATGCACACCGACGGCGATGACGACGGCAACGCGGTGACCGCCATCCTGGTGAGTCTCGCGACCGATGAGCCGGATCCCGAACGCCGCCTGGACAAACTCGTCGAGTCGGCGCGCCATAGCAAGTCGGTGGTCCGGGGCCTTCGTCCGCTGCAGGCCCTCGCGCTGGGCGCGGCGAATTTCGCGCCGCTCGCCTTCGCGACCGTGCCCGGCTTCGTCCAGTACGTCCCCCCGCAGTTCAACATCATCATCAGCAACGTCCCCGGGCCGTCGAAGCACCTGTACTGGAACGGCGCCCGCCTCGACGGCGTGTACCCGGTCTCCATCCCGACGCAGGGCCTCGCGCTCAACATCACCGTGACCAGCACTGCCGAGCACATCAACTTCGGGCTGATCGGCGCCCGGGCCCAGCTCCCGAGCCTGCAACGCCTGCTCACGCACCTCGACACGGCGCTGGAAGAACTCGAGAAGGTCGCGCGAACCCGGTGACGTCTCCGGGCACCCGCGGCCCGGACGTGGCCTCGGACACCCTGACTCGACAGTAAGTTACTCGCGAGTATCATCGGATATGAGGTAGACCAGCGTAATTAGGCCAGCCTTGGCAGCGCGCCGGTGGCGCAACGAATTACGGTTACCTGTAGTACACCGCCCCGTGGTACCCAGCCTCGCGTTCCGCGACCGGGGGCGGACGACCTAGACGAAAGGCCGGTACGCGCCCGTGACTACCACGACGATTGCCATCGGCACGACAGCCGCGGTGATCAGCCTCCTCTGCTGGTACCTGTTCCTCGGTGGCGTGGTGCGGATCTTCCGCACCATCAAGCTCGGGCACAAGGTCGACAGCTCCCGCTTCTGGCCCATCCTCCCGCGCTTCCTGACGATGATGAAGGAATTCATCGTCCACACGCGCATGGTGAAGTTCCGCACCGTCGGCTGGGCGCACTGGCTCGTGATGGTCGGCTTCCTCGGCGGATTCCTGCTGTGGTTCGAGGCCTACGGACAGTCCATCAACCCGGAGTTCCACTGGCCCGTCTTCGGTGACACCTTCGCGTGGCACCTCTGGGACGAACTCCTCGGCATCGCCACCGTCGTCGGCATCATCGTGCTGATCGTGATCCGCCAGCTCAACCACCCGCGCGTCCCCGAGCGGTTGTCGCGCTTCGGCGGTTCGCGCTTCGGACCGGCCTACTTCGTCGAGGTCATCGTGCTGCTCGAGGGCCTGGGCATGATCCTGGTCAAGGCGTCGAAGATCGCGACCTACGGCCACGCGAACGCCTACTCCGACTTCTTCACCATGCAGGTCGCGAAGATCCTCCCGGCCTCGCCGACCCTGGTGTCGATCTTCGCCGTGATCAAGCTGATGAGCGGCATGGTCTGGCTGGCGATGGTCGGCATGAACATCAGCTGGGGCGTTGCCTGGCACCGTTTCTCGGCCTTCTTCAACATCTACTTCAAGCGCGAGCAGGACGGCGGCGTCGCCCTCGGTGCCGCGAAGCCGATGATGAGCCAGGGCAAGGTCCTCGACATGGAGACCGCCGATCCCGATGTCGACGCGTTCGGCGCCGGCAAGATCGAGGACTTCTCGTGGAAGGGCTGGCTCGACTTCACCACGTGTACCGAGTGTGGTCGCTGCCAGTCGCAGTGTCCGGCGTGGAACACCGGCAAGCCGCTGAGCCCGAAGCTGCTGATCATGTCGCTGCGCGACCACGGCAATGCCAAGGCCCCGTACCTGCTCGCCGGTGGCCGCAAGGACATGGGCGGCGACGAGGTAGGCCTCGTCGACGCCGACGGAAACGTCCTCGAGGACAAACTCAACGCGATCCCCGAGTCGGCGCGCGCCGAGGCGGCCCGCAAGCTCGTCGGTGAATCGAAGGGCGATCTCGGCGGCGGTCAGGTCGTCGAAGCCGTGGAGGGTGAGTTCGATCCCGAGGCGCTCGGTGCCGTCATCGACACCGAGACCCTGTGGAGCTGCACCACCTGCGGTGCCTGCGTCGAGCAGTGCCCGGTCGACATCGAGCACGTCGACCACATCCTCGACATGCGCCGCTACCAGGTCCTGATCGAGTCGGACTTCCCGACCGAGCTGGCCGGCATGTTCAAGAACCTCGAGAACAAGGGCAACCCGTGGGGCCAGAACGCCTCCGCGCGCACCGCCTGGATCGACGAGATGGACATCGAGATCCCGGTCTTCGGCAAGGACGTCGAGTCGTTCGAGGGCTTCGAGTACCTGTTCTGGGTCGGCTGTGCCGGTGCTTACGAGGACCGCGCCAAGAAGACCACCAAAGCCGTCGCCGAGCTCCTCGACATGGCCGCGGTGAACTTCATGGTCCTCGGCGAGGGCGAGACCTGTACCGGTGACTCCGCACGACGTGCCGGCAACGAGTTCCTCTTCCAGATGCTCGCGCAGCAGAACATCGAGATGCTCGGCGAGGTCTTCGCGACCGCGCCCGAGCAGCGCAAGAAGGTCGTCGTCACCTGTGCGCACTGCTTCAACGCACTGGGCAACGAGTACCCGCAGCTGGGCGCGAAGTACGAGGTCGTCCACCACACCCAGCTGCTGAACCGTCTCGTGCGCGAGAAGCGGCTCGTTCCGGTCGCACCGCTCGGCGAGGGCGTCACCTACCACGACCCGTGCTACCTGGGCCGCCACAACAAGGTCTACGACGCCCCGCGTGAGTTGATGGGTGCGGCCGGTTCGACGCTCACCGAGATGCCCCGCCACGGCGAACGGTCCATGTGCTGTGGTGCCGGCGGTGCCCGCATGTGGATGGAAGAGCAGATCGGCAAGCGGATCAACATCGACCGGGTCGACGAGGCGCTCGATACTCTCGGCGATACCACCGGCGATCAGGTCAAGAAGGTCGCGACCGGCTGTCCGTTCTGCCGCGTCATGCTCACCGACGGTGTGACCGCCCGGACGAGCGGTACCGAGTCCGAGGGCAAGGTCGAGGTCGTCGACGTCGCGCAGTTGCTGCTCGAGTCGGTGAAGCGCGACCGGACCGAGGTCAAGCTCGGCGGCCGGTTCCTCGGACCGCGTCCCACGCTCGCCGAGCCGGAGCCGGAACCCGAGCCCGAGAAGGTGCCCGCGGCGGCGACTGCGTCGGCCGCGACCACGGAGGCCGCGCCGAAGCCGAAGGTCGGCCTGGGCATGAAGGGCGGCAAGAAGCCGGGCGCGGCGGCCAAGACCGCGGCACCGGAAGCACCCGCCGAGAAGGCACCCGCCGAGAAGAAGCCGGCATCGAAGGGCTTCGGCATGAAGGGCGGCAAGAAGCCCGGTGCCGCAGCGGCGTCGGCCGCCCCGGAGCAGGCAGCCGCCGAGACCGCAGCCGAGGCACCCGCCGAGAAGAAGCCGGCAGCCAAGGGCTTCGGCATGAAGGGCGGCGCCAAGCGTCCCGGTGCCGCGAGCAAGCCCGCCGGTGGTACCGCCGAGCCGGTGCCGGCCGAGACCGAGTCGTCCGAGGCGGTCAAGGAGGAGGTCGCCGAGGCCACCACCGAGACGCCGCAGGCCGAGAGGAAGCCCGCATCCAAGGGCTTCGGCATGGGCAAGGCCAAGCGCCCGGGTCAGAAGACCACCAACGCGGCGGCCCCCGCCGCCGGGGTGACCGCGCCCGCCGAGAGCAAGGTCGACGAGAGCGAATCGGCCCCGGACGCCGCCCCGACCGTGGACACGGAATCGGCCTCGGCGACAGCGGGAACGACGACAGCGGAGTCGGCTACCGCCGGATCGGCTACCGCGGGATCGGCGACGGAATCACCTGTTGCTGCCGCAACGGAAGAGAAGCCCGGCAAGGCCAAGGGCTTCGGGATGTCCGCGGGCAAGAAGCGGCCCGGTGGTATCGGCAAGGCCGCGGCACCTGCCGAGGCTGCGGACGCCCCCGCTCCCGAGACGGACGTCGAACCGGCCGAGACCGCCGAGGCACCGGCCGCCGAGGCCCCGGCTGCTGAGACTCCAGCCGCCGAGGCGCCGCAGGGCGGTTCCGCCGCCGTGCTGACCGAGGAGAAGCCGGCCAAGGCCAAGGGCTTCGGCATGGCCGCGGGCAAGAAGCGACCGGGCGGCGCGAGCAAGGCCGCACCGGCAGCTGCTCCGGCTCCAAAAGCGGCCCCCGAGCCGGAACCGGCGTCGGAACCCGAGGCCCCGCAGGCCGAGGAGACCTCAGCCGAGGAGGCCCCGGCGACCGAGGCCGACGACGCGGGTGCAGCCGAGGTCGAGAGCACGGGCGACGCAGGTGACACCGACACGGAGGCGGCGCCTGCGGCGTCGAGCAACGGCTCGTCCGCGGCTCGCACGGTCGCCGAGACCGGGGCGTCGAAGGCCAAGGGCTTCGGCATCGCGGCCGGCAAGAAGCGGCCCGGCCACAAGTAGATCGCTCAGCAAGGCAGACAGATGTCGTCTTTCATGGCGCCCACCGCCACGAAAGGCGACATCTCTCGTTTCAGGTGACCTCCGCTTCGACACGCGCCAGAAACGCATTTGCCACCGGCTGCGACAATGTACCCGTGAGTAGGCCCCATGTTTCGCACCTCAACCAGAACCTCAAGCCGCTCGAGCAGTCGCTCAAGCTGCAGAACGTGTGCTACGAGATCCGCGGTCCCGTCCACGCGCACGCGCAGCGGCTCGAGGCGGAGGGCCATCGAATCCTCAAGCTGAACATCGGCAACCCGGCGCTGTTCGGCTTCGAGGCCCCCGACGTGATCATGCGCGACATGATCCACGCCCTCCCCTACGCGCAGGGCTACTCCGAGTCGGCCGGTGTGCTCTCCGCGCGTCGTGCCGTGGTGACCCGCTACGAGCTCATCCCCGACTTCCCCTACTTCGACGTCGACGACGTCATCCTGGGCAACGGCGTCTCCGAGCTCATCACCATGACGATGCAGGCGCTGCTGAACGACGGCGACGAGGTCCTGATCCCGGCGCCCGACTACCCGCTGTGGACCGCGATGACCTCGCTGTCCGGCGGGCAGCCCGTGCACTACCGCTGCGACGAGGAGAACGGGTGGAACCCCGACGTCGCCGACATCGCCGCGAAGATCACCGACCGCACCAAGGCGATCGTCATCATCAACCCGAACAATCCGACCGGCGCGGTCTACTCCCGCGAGGTCCTCGAGCAGCTCGTCGAACTCGCCCGCGAGCACTCGCTGCTGATCCTCGCCGACGAGATCTACGACAAGATCATCTACGACGACGCCGAGCATGTGAACGTGGCCTCGCTGGCGCCGGATCTGTTGTGCCTCACCTTCAACGGCCTGTCGAAGGCGTACCGCGTCTGCGGCTACCGCGCCGGGTGGGTCGTGATGACCGGACCGAAGGACCACGCGCGCGGGTTCATCGAGGGCATGGGCATTTTGGCATCGACGCGCCTGTGCGCCAACGTGCCGGGCCAGCACGCGATCCAGGTGGCCCTCGGCGGTTACCAGTCCATCGAGGCCCTCGTCTCCCCTGGCGGCCGGTTGTACGAACAGCGGAACGTGACCTGGGAGAAGCTGAACGAGATCCCCGGGGTCAGCTGCGTCAAGCCCAAGGGCGCGCTGTACGCCTTCCCCCGCCTCGATCCCGAGGTCTACGAGATCCACAACGACGAACTGTTCGTCCAGGACCTGCTCCTGCAGGAGAAGATCCTCGTCGTCCAGGGGACGGGGTTCAACCTCGACGACCACAACCACTTCCGCATCGTCACGCTGCCGTGGTCCCGGGATCTGACTGAGGCCGTGGAGCGGATCGGCAACTTCCTGTCGTCGTATCGACAGTGATCCCGCGGAGTTCCGCGAAGTCCCTGGTGAGGGCCCGGTCATCCGACCGGGCCCTCGCTGCTTTGCCGGGGTCTGGACATTTGTGTAACCGTTGGTAACGTGTACCTCCATCGGCGGAGCACACACAACGAGGTGACAGATGGCTCAACAGGCGATTCGACGACCCGAGTGGAGTCCGGGGACCGTCAGCAACAACGGAATCCGGCTGGCCACCTACGAGCTGGGCGATCCGTCGAAACCGACGGTGCTGCTGGTGCACGGCTGGCCGGACACCCACCACCTGTGGACCCACATCGCGCCGCGGCTGGCGGAGCAGTATCACGTGGTCGCCTATGACTGCCGCGGCTTCGGCGAGAGCGACCGCCCCCGGCGGGTCGCCGCCTACCGCCTCGACGAGCTCGCCGACGACCTGTACGCGGTCGCGGAGTCGGTGAGTCCCGACGACGCCGTACACGTGGTGGCACACGACTGGGGATCGGTGCAGACATGGGAGGCCGTCAGCCGCCCGCGCGCCAACGCCCGCATCGCCTCATTCGTCTCGGTGTCCGGCCCCAACCTCGACCACCTCGGTCAGTTCGTCCGCGATCAGGTCGCCAGCCCCACCCCTCGACACCTGCGCAATGTGCTCGCGCAGTCGATGTCGTCGGCCTACACAGGCCTGTTCCAGCTTCCGGTGCTCCCCAACGTGTTGTTGCGCGCGATGGGCAATCCGGCGGTGTGGAAACAGTTCCTGCGCGCAGTCGAAGGAACGCCACCGGAGAACGTCGACGTCGCCGACTCGTTGCGCCGCGACATGGTGACCGGCCTCGCCCTGTACCGCGCGAACATCCGCGCCAAACTCCTGCGGCCCGATCCGCGGACCACCACGGTGCCGGTGCTCCAGGTGGTCAACGAACGCGACATCGCGCTGCGGCCGGCCATCTACGACATCACGCCGACGTACGTCGCGAAACTCTGGCGCCGCGACACCCCGACCGGACATTGGCTGCCCTACACCCACCCCGACTATCTGACCGATCTCGTCCTGGATTTCCTTGCGGTGCAGACCAACAGTGGGGCCCCGGCCCCGGTCATCGAGCGGGCACGCCTGTTCACCGAACCGAAACCGCTGGCGGGCAAACTCGTCGTGATCACCGGCGCGGGCAGCGGCATCGGACGCGAGACGGCCCTGGCATTGGCCGAACGCGGGTGCGAGCTCGTCCTGGCCGACCTCGACCTCGCGTCCGCCGACGAGACCGCCCGCGCCTGCAAGGCCGCGGGGTCGGCCGCACACGCCTACCTCCTCGACGTCTCCGACACCGCCGAGTTCACCACCTTCGCCGCTCGCGTCCGAGAGGCCCACGGCATTCCCGACATCGTGGTCAACAACGCCGGAATCGGTTTGGCCGGTGGGGTGTTGGCGGCCACCGACGAGCAGGTCGACCGGCTCCTCGACGTCAACCTGCGCGGCGTCGTCACCGGCAGCCGGGAGTTCGGCCGGCAGATGGTCGAGCGCGGGGTCGGCGGGCACATCGTCAACATCGCGTCGGCCGCGGCGTTCACGCCGTCACGCAGCCTCGGCCTGTACTCGGCGTCGAAAGCGGGGGTACTCCTCTTCTCCGAGTCGCTCCGCGCCGAGCTCGCCGAACACCGCATCGGCGTCAGCGCGATCTGTCCCGGACTCGTCGACACCAACATCGTCTCCTCGACGCCGATCGCCGGCCTCGACGCCGACGCCGAACAGGCCCGCCGCGATCGGCTCGACCGGTTCTACCAGCGCCGGGGATTCACTCCGGACCGGGTCGCCGGTGAGATCGTCGCTGCCATCGAGCACAACAAGGCGGTGGTGCCGGTGACCGTGGAGGCGAAGGTGGGATACCGGATCTACCGCTTCGCGCCGTGGCTGTCGCGCATCGGCGCCCGTCAGAACATCACGGGGTGAACGCCATGACGCACAACGACAATCGTGCACCGGGGGACGCTTCGTCGGCCGATCCGGGGCCCGTCGAGCTGCACGCCCGCAACGTGGCGTTCGACTGGGACGATGTCCCGCTCCACTGGATACCCGGCCACCCGGTCGCGTCGAACTTCATCAGCGTGCTCAATCTCCTGCTCCCGGAGGGCGAGCGGTGGTTCGTGCAGACCTACAACGAGGCCCTTCCGCTGGTCGACGACGAGGAACTCGCCTCTCGCATGCGAGGATTCATCGGCCAGGAGGCGATGCACGCCGAGGCCCACGATCACGTCCTGTGGGAGTTCCTCGATCACCACGGCATCGACCCGCGGCCCTACCAGCTACAGATGGAGTGGATCTTCCGCAAGGTGCTCGGCCCGCTGGAGGGTGGCACCCAGGAGGCCCGCGACAAGCATCTCGTCGAACGCCTCTGGCTCATCGCGGCTTTGGAGCACTACACCGCCATCCTCGGCGACTTCGCGCTGAACAACACCTGGACCCGGGTCGGGGCGCACCCCACGATGACCGACCTGTTCATGTGGCATGGCGCCGAGGAGGTGGAGCACCGGGCCGTCGCACACGATGTCGCCGCGTACTTCGGCGACGGATATCTGCGTCGCGGCCGGGCGATGTTCGTGGTGCTGCCGATCCTGTTGATCCTCATCCAGCGGGGTTACCGATTCATCATGGGCCAGGACAGGTCGTTGTCGTACAACTACTTCCAGAAGACCTGGCATTACCACCGTGGGGTGCGGGCCGGCGTGCTCCCGAAGATGCGGACGATCGTCTTCGCCACCTTCAGCTACTTCCGGCCCGGGTTCCGGCCGGAGGACATCGGCAGCACCGCACAGGCGGTCGCCTATCTCGCGAGCTCGCCGGCCGCGCGCAACGCGGCGTGAGTGCGGACGGGAGAGCAGGGTCATGAACCAACGCGCGCATCCGCATTCGACAACGCTCACGCAACCACCGCCCCACCTGCACGGCCGATGGCGGCATGACCCGCTGCTCACCGTCGGCACCATGATGTTCCGGGCGTGGTGGCCGGTCTGGCGGCCGCTGTCACCGCTGCGCCGAGGTGCGGTGCGCGACGGGGCCACCCGGGTCCGGATCGTCGAACGCGAGGTGGTCGCGCGCGACGAGAACGTCATCGCGCTCACCCTCGCCGCCGCGGACGATGGCGCGCTGCCGAACTGGCATGCCGGGGCGCACATCGATCTGTTGTTGCCGTCGGGACGCATGCGGGAGTACTCGCTGTGCGGTGACACCGCGGATCGGGAGCACTACCGGATCGCGGTGCGCCGGATTCCCGACGGCGGTGGCGGTTCGGTCGAGGTCCACGACTCGTTGCGTATCGGCGACGTCTTCTCGATCAAGGGTCCCCGCAACGCCTTTCCGTTCGCGGTCCCCGGCCACGGATCACCTGCGCGCCGAATCCGCTTCGTCGCGGCCGGCATCGGCATCACCCCGATCCTGCCGATGCTCGCCACGGCCGAACGCTTCGGGCTGGACTGGTCGATGATCTACACCGGCCGCACCGCCGAGTCGATCCCGTTCCTCGACGAGGTGGCAGCGTTCGGCGACCGCGTCACCATCCGGACCGACGACGTCCACGGACTGCCGAGCATGGCCGATCTGGTCGGTCCCGTCGACGCTCCCGCCGACCTCGCCGTCTATTGTTGCGGCCCGGTTCCCATGCTGGAGGGGCTTCGCCGTCATCTCGCGACACGCGCCGACATCGAGCTGCACTACGAGCGGTTCAGCCCGCCGCCGGTGGAGAACGGCTCCGAGTTCACGGTGACGCTGGCCTCGACCGGTCAGGAGATCCCGGTCGCCGCAGACGAATCGGCGCTCGCCGCGATCCGCCGGGTGGTGCCGTCGGTACCGTACTCGTGCCGGCAGGGATTCTGCGGCACCTGCAAGGTCAGGACGCTGTCCGGCGAGGTCGACCACCGCGACAACATCCTGACCGAGCCCGAGCGCGCGGCCGGGACCATGCTGACCTGCGTATCACGCAGTCCCGGCGGGAACCTCACCCTCGACCTCTGAGGCTTTCGCCCCCTGAGCTGAGGTGCGAGGAGCGCTGGCGACAACCCCTCCGCTCCCTGAGGTGCGAGGAGCGCTGGCGACAACCCCTCCGCTCCCTGAGGTGCGAGGAGCGCTAGCGACGAGCCACGAAGGGTTCCCGCTCCCCCGCAACAAGAACGCCGCCGCGACGCCCGCGACCGCCGTGACGGCGACCGCGGCCCAGACCGCGTCGTGCAACCCGACCATGAAGGCATCCTGCACCGCGACCCGGACCGCATCACCGATCGCGCCCGGCGCCTGGTCGGCCACCCCGACCCCGGCCATCACCGATTGCTTCGCCGCGTCGACCGCCTCGGCCGGCAACCCGCTGCCCGACAGCCGGTCCCCGACCCCGGCGACATACGCGGACGTCAGGATCGACCCGAGGACCGCGACACCGAGCGTCCCGCCGATCTCGCGTGTCGTGTCGTTGACCGCACTGCCCGCGCCGGCCTGTTCCGGACGCAGCGCGTCCATGATGAGCTGGGTGCACGGGCCGGAGATGAAGGCGAGACCCGCCGCCATCAGCGACATCGCCCAGATGATGAGTTCCCAATACCCGGAGTCCCGCGCGGAGAGCTCGACGAGCGCGAACCCGCCGGACATCAGGAAGGCCCCGATCACCGAGACCACCCGGGTCCCGAAACGATGCGACAGCGCCATCGCGACCGGCGACAGCGCCGCCATCACGATCGCGAACGGAAGGGTACGGACACCGGCCGCCAGCGGACCGTATCCCTTCACCGCCTGGAAGAACTGCGTGATCAGGAAGATGAAGCCGAAGAGCGCGAAGAACGCCACGCTGATCATCCCGGCCGCGGTCGCAAAGCGCCGGTTGGCGAAGAGCCGGACGTCGAGGATGGGGTGCGCGATCCGCAGCTGTGTGGCCACGAACACCGCCAGGATGGCCACTGCAACAACGACACCCACTACCGTGCGCGCCGTGGCCCAACCGACGTGGGGTGCCTCGATCAGGGTGAAGGTCAGCAGGCCCAGGCCGGCGATCGAGAGCACGACCCCGAGCGCGTCGAACCGGGGCACCGACACCGGTCGCGTGCCGGGTACGACCGCCAGGATCATCGCGAGGGCCACCACACCGAACGGGACGTTGACCCAGAACACCGATGTCCACGAGAAGTGTTCGAGGAGCCAGCCGCCGAGAACCGGTCCGATGGCCACCGCCACTCCGGAGACCGCCGCCCAGATCCCGACAGCCATCGCGCGTTCCCGGGCATCGACGAAGATGGTCGTGATGATCGCGAGCGTGGCGGGGAAGACCAGCGCCGCGAAGACCCCGAGCCCCGCACGGCCGGCGACGAGCTGCCCGAGGTTCTGGGATGACGCCGCCAGCACCGACACCAGCATGAAACCTCCGATGCCGGTGAGGAGCACCCGACGGTGCCCGAACCGGTCACCGAGGTAGCCGCCGGTCAACAGCAGGCCGGCGAAGACGAGCGTGTAGGCGTCGACGATCCATTGCAGGCCCGAGATACCGGCGCCGAGGTCGCGGGCGAGCGTCGGGAGGGCCACGTTGACGATCGTGTTGTCGATCATCACGAGTAGTTCGGCGAAGCTGAGGGCGCCCAACGCCCACCAGCGAGCATGCGTGCGTTCGGTTGGCATCGATCTTCTCCTGGTCGAGTGGCGCAAGCGGTTTCGGCGATCCGCTAGAACAACGTTCCAGCGTTGTAGAACAGTGTTCTATTCAAGAAGAACACCGTTCCAGTAGGTTGTCAACATGTCTCCCGCGAAGCCGCGCACGCGTACAGCAGGCGCCGACGTCCGATCCGCGCTGCTCCGGGCAGGTCGCACAATCCTCGAGCGCGATGGCACGGCCGGTCTGACGGTTCGGGCCGTGGCCGGTGAGGCGAAGGTCGCCCCGATGGGCGTCTACAACCACTTCGACGGCCGGGACGGCCTGCTGGACGCCCTGGTCACCGACGGTTACGCCGAATTCGGACGGGCGATTGCGACGAGGGATGACGATCCGGCGACTCGTCTGCGCAACGCCGGTGTGGCGTACCGGAAGTTCGCACTCGCCAATCCGGTGCTTTACGGGCTGATGTTCTCAGCGCAGTGCACGCCCGAGATCGACGTGGCCGCAAACGCATTCGAGGTCCTCGTCGACACCATCCGGTACGGCCAGGTGGCCGGGGTCATCTTGTCCGCCGATCCCGTCGAACAAGCCATGCAGACCTGGTCCGCCGTTCACGGCGCCGTGAGTCTCGAACTCGCCCATGCCTATCACCCCGACGTCGATGCATCGGCGAACTACGAGAACGTCCTCGACTTCGTGGCGCGCGCGCTGGCGCCCCGGCCCGGCGACTGAGACCCTGCTCGGGGACGGTCATCGGGTTCGTGCGTCAGGGCAGGACGATCGGCGGCAGACCGGGAAGCGGGATCGTCACGCCGCCTGGCGGACGCGGAGTCCGCGACCGGGGACGAGGCCGGGGCGCAGGCTCCTCCGCGGAGGGCGTCGTCGTCTCCGGCGGAGGCGGAGTCGTGTACCGGCGCGCCGGTTGCCGGGCCTCGGCATAGATTGCGGGATCGGCGAATTCGGGTTCCGGGGTGGCGGTGGTGCGCTGGGGAAGAGGCGCGGCGACGGTCGGCGACGCCTCATCGTGTCCGACGGCCAACGCCGTGGCCACCGCGACGACGGCCGCCGCGCACAGCAGCGCCACCGCGGCGAGAACGCGCTTGCCTCCGCGCCGTCGTCGACTCGCGCCGGCCGAATGCGGCCCTGCTACGGACACGTCGGAGTGCGGTGGAGCCCCGATGGCCGACCCTGTGTCCGCCGAATACCCGGCCATCGGATCGACGTTCACGTCCCCATCGCCGGACCGGACGGGCGGCGTGGGCGTGTGCGCCGACGTCCACCGTGGCGCAGACTCGGCCGACGGCGGCGGCTCGGCAACCGGATTCGTCGGCGTGCGCAGATCGTGACCGGCTGGAGAGAGCTCGGAGAACTGCTGGTCGTCCCGAAGCGGCTGCGCGCGAGGGACATCCGGGGCAGCAACATACGGAGCGAGCGCCCCGAACGCCGTGGCCACCACCGGTGGCGACTGAGTGACGGACTCGAAGATGGGGGTGTCGTGCGTGTCGTGCGTATGGTCGTCGCCACGCGGAGCCATCTCGGCGGGAGCCGAGAAACCGTCATCCGACCGGGTCGGGACCGCATCCTGTTCGGCGGGCGGGGTCGCCACCCCCACGTCTGGTTCGATCACATCGCCGGACACTGCGATCGCGTGCGGTACCTCCGGTTCCGCCGCGTGTCCGCCGTGCGCCGGGGGCCGAGTGATGCTTCCCGACGGATCGACGTCGACGACCGGCACGGGTACGGCTCGCGCGATCGCGTCCCGGAGGCCGGGCCATGCGCTCACGCGATCGGCGACCACGACCGCGGGGGCGGAGGCTCCGGACACCGCCGCGCGAGCGAGGTCTTCGGCGCGTGCGGTCAGCGGGGCTCCGGCTTCGGCGACGTCGCGGCGCGCCATGCGGAACAGCCGGATGTGGTCGCGGCCCATCAGGAAGGTGCCGTCGGACTCGCGGAGCCGCTCGCGGCCGCGGGTGACGAGGTCGAGGACCTCCTCGTGCCATTCGCGCGAGGTCGGTGCCGCCACCCGCCCGACCCGAACGAGATGGTCGGCAATCACCTCATCCAGGACGGCGAGGGTGAGACCGGAATCGGAGTAGGAGTCCGCGACGGTCCCTCGAGTCGGGTCCAGGCGTCCCACCGAGACGCCCGCCCGCGGATCGAGATCGAACAGCACGACCTCGGCGTTCTGCGCGATCCACCGCTCAGCGAGTTCGGCGCGCACGGCGTCGACGACGGCAGCACTGACCGTGACCTCTGCCTGCGCAGACGTCGGTGTCACGGCCGGATCGGCCACCGTGTCGGTCATCTGGTTATTTCCTGCACCTCACGTGCACCTCGCCTCATGTCCCCCACCGGCGAGAAGGTGCCTCCTGGACAGTCGCGAGCTCAACCTAGCACGACTCAGCGGACGGTGGCCCCCGGCGCATATCCGTTCACCTGCTCGGACGGGTGGTTTCGCGGCGCCGGGCGGGTGGGAGCGGGGCCGCCCAGGGCGCGGTAGTCCCAACCCGCGTCGCGCCACATCTGCGGGTCGAGGCAGCGCCGACCGTCGACGATGCGCTTGGCGCGGACGACGCCCTCGAGTTCTTCGGGCGCCATGTGCACGAACTCGGCCCACTCGGTGGCGATGACGACGACGTCGGCCCGGTCGCACGCGTCGCGCGCCGAGGTGGCGTAGCCGAGGCTCGGGTGGACGCGTCGTGAGTTGTCCATCGCCTTCGGGTCGAAGACGGTCACCGACGCCCCTTCGAGCGCCAGCCTGCTGGCCACCGTCAGCGCGGGTGAGTCACGGACGTCGTCGCTCTCCGGTTTGAAGGCGGCGCCCAGGACGGCGACGTTGCGCCCGAGGACCTCGCCGCCGAGGGCCTCGAAGACCAGTTCCACCGCCGCACCCCGGCGACGCATGTTGATGGCGTCGACCTCCCGCAGGAAGCCGACGGCCCGCGGGGCGCCCATGTCGTCGGCGCGCGCGGTCAGGGCGCGGATGTCCTTGGGCAGGCAACCGCCGCCGAAACCGAGACCGGCGTTGAGGAATCGGCGTCCGATCCGCGGGTCGTGCCCGATCGCGTCGGCGAGGGTGTTGATGTCGGCGCCGGCGATCTCGCACAGTTCGCTGATCGCGTTGATGAACGAGATCTTGGTGGCCAGAAAGGCGTTCGCCGAGACCTTCACGAGTTCGGCGGTGGCCCAGTCGGTCTCGATCAGCGGCACGCCGGTCTCG
>NZ_JAMBDT010000094.1:0-20355 GCF_025143765.1 Gordonia sp. p3-SID1431 | reverse complement strand
AGGCGCGCGAGCATTCTGTCAGAGTAACTGTTCGTCATTTCCCTTGTTTGACAGCCACTTCCGTGACCGGATCAAGTACGTGACGGATAGCGACCGCTCCGATGAGCGCGTGCACGGCTCGCGTCTTCCGCTAGTAAGTTGTGTGCATGAGATTCCCGGTCTACTCGTGGTTCTTACCTCTGCAAGATGCGCTCGATCTGCCTCAAGGTTTCGTCTACACGTTCTACAGCCCGCGTGACGCACTCGAACCTGAGTGGACCGACGAGGGATTTCCCGACGAGCTCAGGAAAGCTCGTTCGGCGGTATCGGTGAAGGTATGGCAAATCGAGGACACGTACGACCGAATCGGGGCGCGCGTCGACCACGCCATGCGCGCCTGCAAAAGGGCCTTCCCGATGTACTTCTCCGATGACGCCGATGACTCCGAGCAAAGCGATGCCGACACCGAAGATCACGAGCAGCAACTTACTGATCCGCCTCTCGTGCCGGTGACCGTACTGGAAGCGAACTACGCCGAGTTTCGTCTGCTTCCCACGGGATTCGATGACGACGGTGATCTGCCAGGTCATGTGCTCGAAAGCGTCATCGAGAAGGTTCAACTGATTCAACGGGCGTGTAGTTACACGAATGGGCGCCCCACACGTCAACTAACGATCCAAAATCTGCCAATGCATATCCCGTTCGCCACGGCTTCACAGACAGAGGACGGGTTTGACACAGATGGTTCGGTGTCGTTGTATCTCATCCCTTCGAACATATCCACCGATGTCCCCTATCGAACAGACTTCACAGCCGAGGACATCCAGCGTTTCTCGGGATTCATAGATCGTGATGAAGGGTGCTTCGGAGGTTTCCTGTCGTCTCAATCGGAAGCCCGGTCAGCGTTCCAGCATCGGGGTGACATGAGGGCGACGGTCCTGGCATGCGCCACTGCGTGTGAGGTTCTCTTAGACGATCTCCTCCGGCATCTTAAATGGGAAGAGCGAACTCGACCAGAGGACTGCGTGGAGATGTTCGTGTCCAGTGGTCAACCAATCACCACTCTCGTTCGGAGCCGGAAGCACCTTCAGCCTCTTCTCAAGGGAAACTGGGATGTCGCGACCCAACCCCGCCTCAACGCCTGGCAAGCCCATGTTGCTCACGTACGCCATAAGACAATTCACGGCGGTTACCGCCCCACAAAGGTGGATGCGATTGCTGCGCTGGAAGCTACCGACGGACTCCATGAATTCTTGGGTGACCTCTTAGCAGTGTTGGTCCACAAATACCCAATGACGGCGCTCACCTTCTTTGGAGGTGCGGGCATGGAGTCTAAAAATCTGATGACGAAGCGGGTCGAGGCCACAATCGCAGCAGAAGATCCCGGCGCGTGGAGTCTCCGCTTTGGCCGATGGCGCGACTGCCTACAACGGGAAGTCGAGCGCGAGATCCCAGACCTCGCTCCCCGCCAGGCGCCGAACCTCCGCTTGGTCGCGGTTGTAAGCGGTACGGACGGTTACGAATGGGTTTTGCACGACCTGACATCGCGAATGGCCGCTCGGTGCACAGTGGATGATTCGCAGATTCCCGAGGTGATGCTCCAATCACTGCACGAGGTTTCCCTAGCCAGCGGCACCATCGATCAACCTCGAAGTGTCGTTGTTCGCGAGTTGTTTGACGCTCACCCCACGGAAGCGTGGGTCGCAGAGCATCGCAGACTTCCGCTAACAGAGGTCATGGCTGCTGGAAGCGATTTCTACTAGCCGGGAGCAGCGTCACATCCCATTTTGGTCATGTCCGCAGGTTACCCAGGTGATGGCGCCGTGAGGTCGGAGTTCGTGATGAGCAGCTCGCGCACCTTTGCCATCGCCGCTGCCGGGTCGGGCGCGTGCGCGTACACCGCGACCTCGTGGTAGCGCGGATCGGCGATGTCCAACGCTTGCAGTGGGCTCTCGCGCAGCCTAACGACGGTGTAGCCGGCGACGAGCAGATCGAGCGACTTTTGCGTGTCAAGCTCCGTCTTGTCAGCGTGCCAGTAGGAGCCGTCGTACTCGACTGCGACTCGTTGGTCGTCGTTGAGAGTGATCAGGATATCGACGGTCCATGAAGCCCGTCGCACGAAGACATCACTCCGGACGCGGATGCCGGAGGCGGCGGTGCCGAACAGATCCCGCGCTGCGTGTAAGTGGTCCAGTTCCACACGGGACTTGCCGGTGGTCCGGCACTCCGGGCATCCGGCACCGTTGACCATAGACGCCGGGGTCGCGGTCCAACGGTGGCTACGGTTCTCGTCGCAGATCCACTCGATGACGTTGTTGGTATCGGTGGGTCTGACCTGCCATGGCGTGATCGGGTTCTCGGGAGCCCAACCAGCGGCGGTTTCGGGGTAGTGCCAGGCCAGGCTGTCGAGAATGGTGTCGCACTCCGGGCAGCGGCGGCGCGTGTACTTGTCGCGCTCGCGCGGGGTCTGCTGCCATTCGTGGCCGCACACGGGATCTCGCCACCAGGCCAGGCGCCGGGACTCCTGGCTGGCCTGGGCAGCGGTCCACGCGCCATTGCGGTCAGGATGCCACTGGGAGGCGATCTCGGGGCTGAGCCGTGTCTGCCCGGCGGCCGCGCCCTGCGCGTTGGCAGCACGAGTCTGATTGGCTCGGCACGAAGGGCACCCATTCTGGAGCCACGTCAAAGGCGACAGCCGCGGGTAGTGGCCCTTCTCGCAACGGAATCGGTAGATCGGGATCGTGCCGCTGGGAATGACCTGAGCGAAACGGGGATGCATCTCGTCCGCCCATGCCTCGCGCAACTCCGGCACCTCCGCGACTGACTTGCCCCGGAGATCTGCCAGCAGTCGGTCGTACTCGCGGTGCCGACGCTCGGTGCACGGTGGGCAGGACGGTTGGCGAGTCGTCTCGCGGATGACCGCGGTGAATCGGTGGCCGCACTCGGGACACTTCCACGACGCGGTCTTCGGTGACTTGAGTTTGGCAGTCTCCCAAAGGGACTCGGGGTTGCCGTCGTGGTCCCACCATAACAGTGCCTCGTTGTCGGAGGTCCGCAGGAGGTTCGCAGTCGGCGACTTCGCCGGGGCAGTCTGACGCTTGGGATTTCGCCGGCAGGTGCAGCCCCAGCCCATATCACCGACCCGCTCGGCGCTGAGCTTGCCGCAGTCGCGGCAACGTGTGTGGTGCGGGTCATCGGGCAGTGACGGTGAGGTGAGTGGCCCCAGGTACTCGAGATGGTTCGCCTCGGCGATGGCCCGCACATCATCGAGGTCGACGGGAATCGTGCCCTGACCGGACATCGAGCGAGCCCACCGGGCCCACTGGCGCCAGTGGCAGGCCTGACAGATCGGCTCGTCTGATCTCATCGGGAGCTTGTCGAGCACGTACTGCAGGCGCAGGTGCTGTTCACAGCCACAGTCCAAGCAGCGCAGGTGGGTCCACGAGTCGCGCTTGGTCACCGGTTCGAGCGGTTCAAGGCCTGCGGTGCGCAGTATCTCGGCGATGTGCGGCTGGCACCAAGCAGGGCGGGTTCGCGAGCGGAAGGCGGCGGGCTCGTCGCACCCGTCGATGGCGCACGGGGTCGAGATGGTCATGCGGCTGCACCGTATTCCGCCAAAACCTTCCAGACCGTGCCCACCGAAACCCCGACGCCGCTGGCGATCTCGCGGATCGAGTCGTCGCGCTCGCGGCTGGCGAGAATCGCAGCGCGCTTGTCGTCGTCGATCACCGATGGCCGACCTCTCACCCTGCCTCGCCTGCGGGCGGCATCGAGTCCGCTGCGAGTCTTTCGGACGATGTCGCGACGGCGGTCCTCGGCCAGCGCGAGGGCCAGATCAAGAACCAGTGATCGTTCAGTGTGCTCACCGGCAGCGATGCCATTGAGCACTTTCACCCCTACCTCGCGGTCGAACATCTCGGTCAGCACGACCAGACCCTCACTAGATTCCGTCCGAGGCGGTCGACCTCATGGACGGTGAGCAAATCATCGGGACGCAGGTACTCCAGGGCCGCCCTCAGACCCGGCCGGTCATCGACGCCGAGTTTGCCGCTGACCTTCTCCTCAAAGACCTTGACGCAGATGGGGTCCAGCGCGTCGTGCTGACGAGCAGTGTCCTGCTCATGCTCGCTGACGCGCACGAGGCCGACGAGAGCCATCCATCCTCCGAGTGTTCGAGAAACGTGTTCAACTGGCCTCATCGAGGCTATCGATAAACGAACGAGTTCTTGAACATAACGCCCGTGTCGCGCCCTGAACCACCCGGCGTTCAAAATGTCTCGACGTACGACCGTTTGTTGAACACTGGATACAGGGCTCGCCGACTACTCCGGTGAGGGTTTTCGATGCTCGCGGCCGAGTCGGTTCAGGTGCATCCGCAGAACGGGGTCACCGACCAGCGAGCCGTGCGCCGCGCCGCGTCGGCCGGTTCTGGTCGTCGGCGCAGAGGTGAGGTGCCAGCCCTTGCACGGCGCGCAGTGATACGGCCGTCCCGCGTCGAAGACTTCCCCTTGCCTGAGCGACTCCAGCTCTGTGGCGGCGGCTTTTCGGGATGGGTAGACGCGCTTGTCTGGTGTGCGGCACGGTCCAGCAGCGCCGTGGCCGACGCCGCGCAACTGCTTGCCCGACGGGGCGACGTGAATCCACGTTCCCACGCGATTGCGGCGGATAGCGACACCGCACGTGCTGCAAGTCTCCCTGCTTTGTACTGTTTGATGGTCTGAAATCATGGGCGCGTCACCTCTCTCGACCCGTTGCGGGTTCGATAATGGTAGGTGCACCCGCCGACACCATCGGCCGGGTCTCGTGAGACACGACCGAACTGGCGGACGGTCGCCGGCCGGGCACCGTCGAACTACGTCACTCGCCGACCGGCCAGCGGACATTACCGAACGGCCCTGGAGCCGTGACGCGACGTGCGGCCCGCAGGGCGTAGTAACCCCGCCCCCGCCACGAGCGTGCCCAGTGATCGGTGGACGACTTCGTTTAGACGTGCGACGCGGCACTCGGAAATGTTCGACAGGGTGTACCCCAGGTGGGCGGTGTCAGGCTGGCTCGTCGCTGGCGGGACGATTAGCCGACTGGAAGGATCTCGAACATGCGCGATAAGGATTTCTGGGCAGAAGCAGACGAGCGGTATGCAAACGAGGCCTGGAAGTTGCACTTCCCGAATGGGAGCGCCTCGTGGATCGTCGCCGACGACGTCGACACTGGACGCCAATGGGGTGGGTTCGCGAAGGGGCTTTGGGCCGCGGATTCACGGCTCCCGATCAAGAACAACGCCGAGTACCACGGCATGGAGCGCCGTGCGTGGCAGTATCTGGCGACTAACCAGTATCCAGAGTCAAGGGACTACTTCTACTGCGCGGCACTCATGCGGCGTGAGGGCGCGGAGCTGGTGATCGTGGGTCCGACAGACGCCGGACACGCGAAAGCCGTCGTGATGTGCCTTAGGATGGCGCGCTTCGCGAGTGCGGTGGGTCGTATGGGTTGGGATCTCGTCGTCGCGGAGGACTACGGTCTCGACGCCGATTGGGTCGAGCGTCGGGTAGCCGCTGCCGAAGAGTTCCTGGACGGCTTCACCGATCGGGTCGTGAGTAAATCGCGCGAAGCGAACTGAGAGGCAATGATCGCGGTACCAGTGATGACTTCCGTGAATCCAGAACAGGAACCCTGACCGCGACCAGCCGCGCACAGGCCTAACGAGCAGTTGGGCGAGTCCGGGTCCAACGGTGCCGCACGACCAGTGGATGACATTTCGGGCTCCTTGCGGGAGGTGGTTATAGGGGCCATACTGCACCGAATTACGTCGTAGCGCAGTTGTTTTGGTCCATCAAAGAGCATCCGAAAAGGTGGACGCGTGCAGACATGGGCCACCTTCCGGTGTCCTTAAACGGCGCTTGGTTGCCGGGTGTTATGACGGCGCAGGAACGAACAAAACACCCCCAGCGACGGCCGAGGGTGTTGGGTGGCCGGGATAACCCCTCCAAGGATGAATCCCGGGCCGGAAATGTAACGCCGTCAGCCAGACTTCCCGTAGATGTACTCGCGCAGCGAGCGTGCCGGGCATCTGGACAACCACACCTTTTTGCGTGGGCACAGGGTGCGCAGCTTGCCTGCGGCGATTGGCGCGTCGACGGAGTCTTCGGAGATGGCCAGGCGCTCGCCGACCTCTGCCTTACGAAACACGCGGAGATCGTTAATGAGGTGGGGTTCGGTGGACATGGGTTGGGCTCCTGGAGATGGAGCGCAACCTTCAATGTCCGAGCTTCGTGTCGCGGGGGTCAGCCAAACCCGTGTACCCGTTTAGCCCCTCTTGAGCTGGGAGGCCCGCTGCCCTGGTTCGTTGCGGGCCGCATGCGCATCCGGCGAGGTCGCCGGACGGCCTCAAACGTACGTGATAATCCGAGACTTTCGGCAACTTGGGGCGTTTCTGAGTACCGCGGGTGGGTGTCGCAGGGTGTCTCAGAAAGCAGAAAACCCGCTGTCACCAGCGGGCTGTCCTGCTCCCCCAACTGGACTCGAACCAGTAACCGTTCGATTAACAGTCGAATGCTCTGCCAATTGAGCTATGGGGGATTGCTCCGGTCCTGTTTGGCACCCTGTGATGCGTCATCAGAACCGAGGTCAGACTCTAGCGCATGGTCGCGCCGGACGACAAAACGCGCGGTCAGCGTACATCGGGCGGTCGGGTCGAGTGCGTACCGATCCGACCGCCCGGGCTGTCGGATCAGTGCCCGGCGACCACGTCCGACTCGTCGACCACGACGGGCGTGCGGGCTCCCGGCAGGAACCAGTGCGCCAGGCACACGACCGCGAACAGGAGGTAGCCGAGCGCCACAGCCGGGGCCGCCGCCCACGACACCTCGGGCGCGTGGATCAGGCCGATGAACGACAGCACGGCGCCGACCAACGCGGCGATCGCGGCGTAGTGGAACTTCTTCTCCAGGATGAAGGTGACGATGGTGCCGAGGATCAGGCCGACGAGCACCGCGCCCTCGCCCAGCGTCTTGAGGCCCTCGTAGATGACCCCGGCGCCGCCGAGCGCTTCCATGCCCACCTCGCTCGCAGTCGTGCCTGCCGCCGACAGCGCGTTGTCGATCAGCCCGCGACCCCACTCGGCGAGGTTCGGCAGCAACGCCGCCACCACCGCGACCGCGTGCAGGCGCGGCACCGCTTGGAAGGCCTGGGCACCGATGAGGAGACCGATGAACAGCAGGATCGGGACGATGGCCGGGACCGGCAGCAGCGCGTTCAGGACTCCGAACATGCCCAGGAAACACAACAACCCGATCGCGACGCCGCTGGCGAGCGAGTAGCTCGCGCGGCCGCCCGCGTCCTTCCAGCCCGGATGCCCGATGTAGACCGCGGGCGGGAACGGCGACCCGAACGCCGCTCCGATGCACGCACCGGCACCGTCGGCCAGCAGGACGCTGCGCAGGTTGTAGTTGTCCCCCGCCGCCGCGGCGCTCTCCACGTTGCTCATCGCCTCGGTGAAGTTGTAGACGCCGAGCGGTATCGCCGTGCCGAGCAACGGTGCCAGATCACCGAGTCCGTTGAGCAGCAGGTCGATTCGTTGGTCCGGGATGCCGATCGCGACGTTCTCCACCGCGGAGGTGAGGTCGGGCACCGACATGTACCCGCCGGCCCAGCCGATGGCCGTGCCGACGAGCAGCGCGGCCAGGCCGACCGGGATGTTGCCCGGCAGCTTCACGTCGGTGAAGAACCCGATCAGGATGATCGCGAGCACGGGGAGACCGATCCACGCCGCCTCCCACATCTGCCCGGCCGGTCGCATCGAGATGAAGGTGATCGAGATGCCCGCGAGGGTTCCCAGCATCGCCGCCCGCGGGGTGAGCTTGCGGACGTAGGGCCCCACGAACGCACCGATCATCACGATGACGCCGATCATGAACGCCCACGCCAGACCCGCCTGCCAGGCCTGGATCGCGTCGTCGGTGCTCAGATACACCGGCAGCATCACGACGAACACCACGATGAACATGTGCGGCACGCTCGGGCCGTAGGGCAGCGCGGTCACATCGTCGCGTCCCTCACGCGCGGCGAGGCGTCGGGCCAGGAACGTGTAGTAGAGGTTGCCCAGGATCAGGGCCACCCCCAGAGCGGGCAGAACCGTACCCAGGACGTTCACCGCGCTGAGGCCGATCACCCCGATCATCAGACCGGTCAGCGTCAGCACGTTGACCAGGATGTTGAACCCGAGGCCGAAGAACGCGTTGGTGTCCCCCCGCGTCCACCAGGCGACCTTGAACTGCTGCGGGGGTGTCGGTGGATCGGCGGTGGGGGCGGGATCGGTGGTGGCGCTCATGACTTCCTCCGGGTGGTCGGGATGGAGTTCGAGACGCCGGTGTCTCGGGAACGAACAGGGACTGGTGTCGGCGCGTGACTCACGCCGGGCTGATGACGTCGTCGGCGCTTGTGGGCAGCAGCGCGATGACGTCCGCACTCGGTGCCGTCCAGCCGAAGATGCCGCCCTGGGCCGCGATCATCTCGAGCCCGACGCGTTGGAACTCAGGGAAATACGAACCGACACAATCGGATACGACGACGCATTCGAATCCGCGGTCATTGGCCTCGCGTGTGGTCGTGTGTACGCAGACCTCAGTGGTCACACCGGTGACGAGCAGCTGCGTGATGTCGTGGTCGGCGAGCACCGTCGACAACCCGGTCGCGTAGAACGCGCCCTTGCCGGGCTTGTCGATGACGACCTCGGTGGCGAGCGGAGCGAGTTCGTCGACGATGTCGTGGCCGTACTCGCCGCGGATGAGGATGCGGCCGTAGGCACCCGGATCACCGATCCGCTTCGACGGGAGCCCACGATTGAGCTTGGCGGGCGGACAGTCCGACAGATCCGGCAGATGCCCTTCCCTGGTGTGGATGACGAGCATCCCGGCCGCGCGTGCGGCGTCGAGCAGACCGGCCAGCGGCGCGACGACGCGCTGCAGCTGGGCGACGTCGTTGCCGAGTGTCTCGCCGAACCCCCCGGGCAGCAGGAAGTCTCGCTGCATGTCGATGATGATCAGCGCCGTGTGGGCGAGGTCGAGCTCGATGGGGCCGGGTTGGGCGTCGAGGGTGACGGTGTCGCACATGGGGTTCCTTCGGGACGGTCTCGTCGAGGATTCAGGGGCGGGAAACGGTGGCGGTCGAGGTGGTTGACGACTGGTCGGGGGTCGACGGGCGGGAACGCGGCTCGTCGAGTAGTGCGGCCGCCAGGTGCAGTACGGCGTCATCGGTGAGGGCGTTGCCGAGCAGCATCGCGCTGTGCGGCCGGCCGTCGGCGGTCAGACCCTGCGGGATCGCGACGCCGGTGAGGTCCAGCAGATTGCCGAAGTGGGTGTAGTGGCCGAGCATCGTGTTGGCGGCGATCGGTTCGGCCAGGACCTCGTCGACGGTGAACGTACGGCCGATGGTGGGGACCACGAGGACGTCCATCCGCTGCCACAGCCGGCCCACCTCGGCGCGCAACTCCTGTAGCCGCTGCAGCGCCGCAAAGGCGTCCACGGCGGTGTATTTCTCACCGCTGCGCAGTATATCGCGGACCACCGGATGGATGTCGTCGGGCTGCTCGGCCAGGATCCCGGCGAATTCGACGAGCCGCTCGGCCACCCATGGACCCGAGTAGAGCAGCTCGCCCGCGGCGAGGAACGGGGTCAGCGACACCTCGACGATCTCGACGCCCCCGGGCACGGCCAGGTTCGACAGCCGCGCGCGGAACGAGAGGTGGGCCTCGCGCATGGCGTCGTCGCCGAAGAACTCCAGCTCGTCCGGCGCCGGCAGGCCGACGGTGAGAGTGTCGCCGGAGTGACGAGGGCCGGGGTCCCGGGACCAGGGATCGGCGTCGTCGCGGCCGACCATCACGCCCATGATTCGGTCCATGTCGTCGATGGTCGAGGTCATCGCGGTGATGCAGTCCAGCGACTTGCAGGCGGGCACGAGGCCGACCGTGCTGATCAGTCCGCGGGACGGCTTGTAGCCGACGATCCCGTTCAGCGCCGCCGGCACGCGCCCGGAACCGGCCGTGTCGGTCGCGACGGCAAACGGCACGTCACCGCGCGCCACCGCCAGCGCAGACCCGGAACTCGAACCGCCGGAGATCATCTCGTTACCGAAGACGCCGCGTGGGATGGTGAAGGGCGTCCGGGTCCCGTTGAGTCCGGTGGCGAACTGGTCGAGATTCGTCTTGCCGACGTAGAGGGCACCCGCATCGAGGAGTCGCTGCACCACGGGCGCGGTCGTGTCCGGGACATAGGCGTACGCCGGACACGACAGTGTGGTCGGCACCCCCGCGACATCGATGGAGTCCTTCACCCCGAACGGAACCCCGTACAGCGGGAGATCGCGTGTGTCGGAACGGTCCTCGAGATCCGCAGCGGCAGCGAGGAGCTCGTCGCGAGGCACCGTGGACAGCCACGTGCCGTCGTCGCCCCGGGCCTCGATGGCGTCGAGGACGGCTCGCGCGGTCCGCGTCGGCGACCCGCTGCCGTGGAGATGCGAGTCGAGGATCTCGGCGACCGTGGGACCCGCCGTCGGCCCGGCAACTTTCGTCATAACGTCGATTGTCGACAGAATGATGGCGCCTGCGGAACGACTGTGTGTCAATTGTGTTAGCGCGTGAACCCGAGCGGGTCAGTGTGCGGGATCGTGCTGGTGCACGGAGGATTCGCCGGCACTCGCGGACACCAATCCCAGGTAGTGCAGATGTCCATGGTCACCGAGCGCGGCGACGACCGCCTCGGTGTCGTTGCGTTCGAGAGCGTCCAGAATCGCCTGATGCCGGGTGAATCCGTCCGCCGGTCCATGGTGATCGGCTGTCTCCGAACGCAGGTTGACCGCCATCGGCAACTGCAGTTTGAGCAGGATCGGCGCCAGGGTCACGTCGAGCTGACGGTTTCCGGCCAGCGCGACCACCGCGGCATGGAAGCGGCGATGAGCGTCATCGCGTTCGAGATCGTCACCCGCACGACGCATCGCGTCGATCGCCGCCCGCACCGGCGCGAGCTGACGGTCGGGATCCGCCAGCGGCAGAGCGGTTTCGACGGCGTGGCGTTCCAAGACCTGGCGGATCTCGAACAATTGCAGGATGTCCGTCGGCGACCACTCGGTCACCCGGACCCCGCGCCGCGGCTGATGTTCGACGAGGCCCTGTTGCGCCAGGAGCCGCAGCGCCTCGCGAACGGGGGCGCGGCTGATACCGAGGTCGGCACACAAGGTCTCTTCGACGATCTTCTGGCCCGGTTCGAGCGCGCCGCTCAGGATCGCGTCGCGGAGCCGGCGTGCGGCGACATCCACCAGGGACTCCGGGAGATCACCTTCGGGCCCGTCCGCCAGCGTCACCTGTTCCACTCCCGCCACACTCGTACCCGATCGTGCGGCCAGTCTAGCGGCGTCGACAGTCGACGGTTTTGCGCGCACACGTGTGTCGTCCGTCTCCGGCGGTGCGGTATTGTCCTCCCGCAGGCCTGTACAGGCGCGGGGAGTTAGCTCAGTCGGTTAGAGCCGCGGACTCATAATCCGTAGGTCGCGGGTTCGAGCCCCGCACTCCCCACTGTCGAGCGACCGGACGATCGACGTGACGGCACGGGGCGTCCGCCGTCCCCGGCCACCTCTAGGGGTTGTCACGGGGCCGCCACCACCGGGCTCATCGTTCGACGCGACACCAGTACTCGGTCTCACCGGGAATGGGCGTGAGTCTGACCTCGCCGCCCTCGGGACGGTCGAACAGCCGGACCCCCGCCCCCAGGAACACCGGGACGAAGAACACGAGCACCTCGTCGAGCAGCCCGTGATCGATCATCTGTCGCGCCACGTCGGCGCCGATGACGGTGACGTAGCCAGCGCCGGCCGTCCGTGCGGCCAGGTCGACCGCCTCGTGCAAATCGGTCACGAAGGTGACGCCGTCGACGGGGTCGGCGGGTGGGTTGTGCGTGAGAACAACAGCGGGCCTGTCATATTCGCCACCGAACGCACCTTCGCGGTCGGTGCCCTTGTTGGGATCATCGCCGCGGAACGAGCGATTGCCGACCAGCAGTGCGCCGGTGCCGCGCATCAACCGTGCGGCGGCATCGTCCGCTGCAGTGGACGCCGGCTGCCCGTCGGCGGGCACGTCGAAGAATCGGGTCAGCCACGACATGTCGCCACCGGGTCCGGCGATGAACCCGTCGAGTGATGCCGTCGCCGAGAAGATCGTTGTCGCCATGGATTCCTGCCTCCGTCGGTGGCGTGGGGGTACCGACGGGGTAGACCGGGCCGGAGACGGATACTCATCGGCCGCCGGCCCCGCGACCGTCGGCGCGAAGACCTACGCGGGTGTGTCAGCCCGCGTCGACGATCGGGTCGACAGCCTGTTCCAGCAGGCTACGACGATAGGCCTCGAGCGCCACGAGATCACCGAAGACCGCGTTGTAGCCGTCGGGGTCGTCGCTGGGTGCCATCCGGCGCAGACGCGACTTGATGTCGGCGATCTGCGAGCCCACCCACACCTCCTGCAACCGTGCGAGCACGCTGGAGATGTAGCGGGCGATGTTTTCCTCGTCGACCGGCATCGATTCGACGGCGAGTTCGGTCACGAGCGGATCGATGATCGGGTCGTCGACGGCATTGCGCACCGCGTCGACCCAGGCCGCGCCACCCAGCCCGGCCGACGTGCCCCCGAGGCCGGTCATCGCCTGCCGGATGATGGCGTAGGCCGGCTCGTTGAAGCACTCGACGGGCAGCGAGTCGAAGACCGTGCCGGCGATCGCCGGATACTGCAGCGCCGCCTTCAGTGCTTCCCGCTGCGGCCACAGGCGCGGGTCGTTGGGCTGGGGGCGGGCGGACGTCGGCGCGGCCTCCGCCTCCGGCCGATTACGAGCACCGCGACCGCTCCCCCGACTGCCGGAGTTGCTGACGCCCTGCGCCTTTCGGATTCTCGCGCCTTCTTCGCGGACTCTGCCCAGAACCTGGGAGACCTCTTCCCAACCGACCCAACCGGCCAGCTGGCGGGCGTACTCGTCACGCAGCGCGATGTCCTTGATCCGGGCGACCACCGGGACGGTGTCGCGCAACGCGTGGACGCGGCCCTCGGCGGTGTCGAGGTCGTGGCCGGCGAGGAGGGCCTTGATCGCGAACTCGAACATCGGCACCCGACGCGCGACCAGGTCGCGGACGGCGGCGTCGCCCTTCTCCTGCCGGAGTTCGCAGGGGTCCATGCCGTCGGGCGCGATCGCCACGAACGTCTGCCCCGAGATGGACTGTTCGCCCTCGAAGGCCTTGAGCGCGGCTGCTTTTCCGGCATCGTCCCCGTCGAAGGTGTAGATCACCTCGCCGCGGAAGTACGAGTCGTCCATCATCAGCCGCCGGATGAGGGCGAGGTGGTCCTCACCGAATGCGGTGCCACACGAGGCGACCGCGGTGGTGACGCCGGCCAGATGCATCGCCATGACGTCGGTGTAGCCCTCGACGACCACCACCTGATGCCCCTTGGCGATGCTCTTCTTCGCGTGATCGAGACCGAACAGCACCTGAGACTTCTTGTACAGCATGGTCTCCGGCGTGTTCATGTACTTGCCGAGGTTGTCGTCGTCGAACAGTTTGCGGGCGCCGAACCCGATGATGTCCCCGCCGAGGTTGCGGATCGGCCACAGGAGACGGCGATGGAAGCGGTCGATCGGCCCCTTGCGTCCTTGTTTGGACAGACCGGCGGCTTCGAGTTCGCTGAACTCGAAGCCCTGCGACAGCAGCGCCTTGGTCATCGTGTCCCAGCCGGCAGGTGCGTAACCGCAACCGAATTGGACGGCCGCCACCGCGTCGAAGTCGCGTTCCTTGAGGTAGTCGCGCGCCGCCTGCGCCTCGGGTGACTGCAGCGCGGCCGCGTAGAACTTGGCCGCGGCGGCGTTGGCGGCCACCAATCGCGCGCGGGTGCCGCGGTCCCGCTTGATGGCGGTACCGCCGCCCTCGTAGTTGATCTGGTAGCCGATCCGATCGGCGAGCTGCTCGACCGCCTCGACGAAGCTGATGTGCTCCTGCTTCTGCAAGAAGCTGTAGACGTCGCCGCCCTCGCCGCAGCCGAAGCAGTGGAAGTGGCCGTGATTGGGACGGACGTGGAACGACGGCGACTTCTCGTCGTGGAAGGGGCACAGACCCTTGAGGCTGTCGGCACCGGCGCGCCGGAGGGCGACGTAGTCGCCGACGATGTCCTCGATCCTCGTCTGCTCACGGATCGCCGTGATGTCGCGATCGGGAATTCGGCCTGCCACGCGACCAGTGTAGTGACGCCGGTGAGGCCGCCCGGCCGGGTACTTCGTCGACCACGCCCGGCCTACCCCAGATGCGCCTGGGCCCCCGAATTGTGCTTGTCGGTGCGCTCGAGCCGGCCTTCGGTCATGGACGCGATCTGGTCGACGATGACCCGCATGCGGGCGGCATCGTCGGACGCGGCGCTCCACCACGGCACGAAGATCGGGTCCAGGCCCCCGGGCGCCGCCTCGGCGAACCAGTTCGCGACCCGGTGGATGCGTTCCCGCTGACGACGCTGCGTCGCCTTGTGCCGCTCGTTGGAGAAGATGAAGCGCAGTGCCAGGGTCTTGAGCATCGACACCTCGGCGGCGATGAGTTCCGGCACCTCGAGGTCGGCGTCGTAGCGCGAGACCGGCCGGTCGCCGACCACCTCGCGGGTGCCGGTGATCGCGGCCGACGCGAAGCGGCCGATGAACTCACTGGTCAACCTCTTGAGTGCGACGTAGGAGTCGAGCGTGCCGTCGAAGACACCCACCGACCGCACGATGTCCATGCGGTGCAGGCGGGCGGCGGCGTCGACGAGGGCCTCGGGGTCGAGACCCGGGAATTCCTTGGCGCCGATGTCGGCGAGCGCGCGTTGGTCCTGCGGATCGCCGAGGGTCCGCAGGTCGATCCGGCCACCGATGACGCCGTCCTCGAGGTCGTGCACGGAGTACGCCACGTCGTCGGACCAGTCCATGATCTGGGCCTCGACGCACTGTCGGGTCCCGGGCGCCTCCCGACGAATCCACGCCAGCATGGCGGCATCGTCGTCGTAGGCGCCGAACTTACCTCCGGGTGTGCGTCGGGTCCACGGATACTTCAGGGTCGCGTCCAACGACGCGCGGGTGAGGTTGAGGCCGGCGCTGCGCCCGTCGGCATCGAGCAGCTTGGGTTCGAGCCGCGTCAAGATGCGCAGGTTCTGGGCGTTGCCCTCGAAACCACCGTGGTCCGCCGCCACCTCGTCGAGCGCGCGTTCGCCGTTGTGTCCGTAGGGCGGATGCCCGATGTCGTGGGCGAGTCCGGCGAGTTCGACGAGGTCGGGTTCGGCGCCGAGACCGATGGCGATCCCCCGGCCGATCTGCCCGACCTCGAGCGAATGCGTGAGCCGGGTACGGGGCGTGTCGCCCTCGCGCGGACCGACGACCTGCGTCTTGTCGGCCAGCCTGCGCAGGGCGGCCGAGTGCAGGACCCGCGCACGGTCCCGCGCGAAGTCGCTTCGATGGTCGGTCCGGGTGCCGGGCAGGCTCGCGACCTTGGCGCCCTCGGGCACGAACCGCTCGACGGCCTCGTCGCCATAGGTTGCCACCGTCGGGAGCACATGCCCGACCGTCTCGGGACCCTGTCGGGTGCTAGTCAAGCACCCAGCCCCGGGCGACGGCGAAGTCGGTGACCCGCTGCCTGATCGCCACGATCTGACGAGCCGTGAGGGCGCCGTCGGCGTCGAGGAGCAGCTCGGTGAGCTCTTCGGTGAACGCGGCGGCGTCCAGCGAGCCGCCCCCGCCGCGCGGACGACGACTGCCGCGGTCGTCGTGACGTCCGCGGTCGCCCCGGTCCCCACGATCACGGTCGCGGCCGTGGTGCTCGTCGCGGCGGTGCGCCCGTGCGCCGGCGGTGTCGTCGGCCGGCGCGGCCTCGGTCACCGCGACGTTGACGGCCTTGGAACCGCGGTCGGTCTCCTCGATGTCGAAGGACACCTTGGCACCCGGTTTCAACGAGTTCTCGTCGATGTCGATGTCGTTGATGTGGAGGAACACATCGGCGCCGCCCGATTCCGGCGCCAAGAACCCGAATCCTCGATTCGCGTCGTAATGAACGACTTTCCCGCTGACAGACACGACTCCACTCACTCTCTCGTCGCGCGCACGACGGACCCCATGCCCTACTCCACGCGACAACTCGTCATCGATTGTGACAGACATCCGCAGGTCAGGCGGAATCGTGAACACCCGGCCCGCGCGGCCGGGAGCAGGATCAGGCGCCGAGCAGCTTGCCGCCGAGATACTCGGCGACCTTGTCGAGCGCGACCCGCTCCTGGCTCATGGTGTCCCGTTCGCGCACCGTGACGGCCTGGTCGTCGAGGGTGTCGAAGTCGACCGTCACGCAGAACGGCGTGCCGATCTCGTCCTGCCGGCGGTACCGCTTGCCGATGCCCTGTGCGTCGTCGAACTCGACGTTCCAGTGCTTGCGGAGTTCGGCGGCGAGGTCGCGGGCCTTCGGCGAGAGCTTCTCGTTGCGCGAGAGCGGCAGCACGGCGACCTTGATCGGGGCCAGCCGGCGGTCGAGCCGCAGTACCGTCCGAGTGTCGGTGCCGCCCTTGGCGTTCGGCACCTCCTCCTCGGTGTAGGCGTCACACAGGAAGGCCATCAGCGAGCGGGTCAGGCCGGCCGCCGGCTCGATGACGAACGGGGTGTAGCGCTCACCCGACGCCTGGTCGAAGAACGACAGGTCCTCCCCCGAGTGCTTGCTGTGGGTGGACAGGTCGTAGTCGGTCCGGTTGGCGACACCCTCGAGCTCACCCCACGGGTTGCCGGTGAACCCGAACTTGTACTCCACGTCCACGGTCCGCTTGGAGTAGTGCGATAACTTCTCCTTCGGGTGGTCGTAGAGCCGCAGGTTCTCCGGGTCGATGCCCAGGTTGACGTACCAGTCGAAGCGCTGGTCGATCCAGTACTGGTGCCATTCCTCGTCCTCGCCCGGCTTGACGAAGAACTCCATCTCCATCTGCTCGAACTCACGGGTGCGGAAGATGAAGTTGCCCGGTGTGATCTCGTTGCGGAAGCTCTTGCCGATCTGCGCGATGCCGAACGGCGGCTTCTTGCGCGCGGTGGTCATCACGTTCTTGAAGTTCACGAAGATGCCCTGCGCGGTCTCGGGACGCAGGTAGTGCAGACCCTCTTCGTCGTCGACAGGCCCGAGGAACGTCTTCATCAGACCGCTGAACGCCTTGGGTTCGGTCCAGTTGCCGGGCTGCCCGGTCTCCGGGTCGTTGATGTCGGCCAGACCGTTGGCCGGCGGGTGCCCGTGCTTGGCCTCGTAGGCCTCGATGAGATGGTCGGCGCGGTAGCGCTTGTGGGTGTGCAGCGACTCGACGAGCGGGTCGGTGAACACCTCGACGTGGCCCGAGGCCTCCCACACCTGACGCGGCAGGATGACCGACGAGTCAAGGCCGACGACGTCCTCGCGGCTGATGACCATCGTGCGCCACCACTGCCGCTTGATGTTCTCCTTCAGTTCGACGCCGAGCGGGCCGTAGTCCCACGCCGATTTGGTACCGCCGTAGATCTCACCGCACTGGTACACCAGGCCCCGGCGCTTGGCGAGGTTGACGACGGATTCCACATTGGACTGGGCGGCCACGGTTAACTGCTCTCCACGGGTTGAGGTGTTCGGCTGGGACGGTCGTGCTGACGCTCGGTGCTCGACGTGCATCCACCAGATGCGGGCGGCAACCCGTACAGACTACCGAGCACGTGTGCCGTTTCCCGAAACCACCGGCAACGGTGCACCCGTCGGACCCACATGCACGGACGGAAACTGCCAGAGTGGCAGGGTGATCGTTCGCATACGACGACGCGTCGGCGTCCCCCCATCGGCCCGCGGGCGTCGGCCGGTCCTCGCCTCGGCCGGCCTCGCACTGACACTGGCACTGGCCGTGGGGTGTTCGTCCGAGCAGCCCGCCGAGCCCGAGCGACCCTCGTCGGCGCCGGTGTCGACGCCCTCTCCCGAACCGCCGATCGACGAGGTCACCCCGGCCGCGCTGGCCGACGCCGTCACCCTCGACAACGTGATGGCGCACGTTCGCGCACTGGCCCAGATCGCCGACAACAACGGCGGCAACCGCGCGGCCGGCACACCCGGGTACGACGACTCGCTGGACTACGTCGCCGGGCTCCTCCGCACGGCGGGCTTCGACGTGACGACGCCGCCCGTCGAGTACGAGCGCTTCGACGCCGGTCCGGTCAGCCTCACCGCCGACGGCCTGAAGGTCGCCACCCGCGTCGTCGAGTATTCGGCCGGAACCGGCGACACCCCGGTCACCGGGGCCCCGGTCGCCGTCAACGGCCTCGGATGCGCGAGCACCGACTTTCCGGCCACGACGCGTGGTGCGATCGCCGTCATCACCCGAGGAACCTGCACCTTCGCCGACAAGGCACGGAACGCGGAGTCGGCCGGCGCGGTCGGGGTCGTCATGGTCAACAACGAACCCGGCCCGCTCACCGGCGCCACCCTGGGGCCGGACGACCGCCCGGGGATCCCGGTCCTCGGCATCGCGGGCGACGACGCCGATCGGGTGCGGTCGGCGCGATCGGTCGCGCTTGCGGTCGAGGCGAAGACCACCGGCATCACCACGCGCAACTTGATCGCCGAGACCCGGACGGGCTCCGGCGACGACGTCGTCATGGCCGGCGCACACCTCGACAGCGTCGCCGAGGGACCCGGCATGAACGACAACGCCAGCGGCTCCGCGGCCGTGCTCGAGACGGCTCTGCGACTCGGGTCGTCGCCGCGGGTCCCGCACCGCGTGCGATTCGCGTTCTGGGGCGCGGAGGAGGACGGGCTCGTGGGCTCCACCGAGTACGTCCGGGGACTCGACCCGGCCGCGCGTACGGCGGTGGCCCTCTACCTGAACTTCGACATGCTCGCCTCACCCAACGGCGGGTACTTCACGTACGACGGCGACGACTCCGAGCGTCAGGGAGCCGGCCCCGGCCCGGACGGCTCCGGGGGCATCGAGCGGACCTTCGAGAAGTTCTACGCCGATCGCGGCATCCCCCTCGCCCCCGACGACTTCGACGGCCGTTCCGATTACGGCCCGTTCATCGCGGTGGGCATCCCCTCCGGCGGGGTGTTCACCGGCGCGGAAACAGAGAAGGACGAAGCGCAGGCGAAGATGTGGGGCGGCCGGGCCGGCAAACCCTTCGACCCCGACTATCACACCGCGCGCGACACCCTCGACAACCTGAACACCGACCTGCTGGGCGTCAACTCGGCTGCGGTCGCGTCCGCGGTCGCAACCTACGCGTTGTCGACCGCAGGTGCGGACGGGGTCCCGCCGCCGGCCGAGCGCCGACGTGCAGACGAGGGCTGACCAGCGGCGACACCGGTGGCATGGATTGAAAACCATTTCCGATAGAATGGCCGGATCAGTGGCGCGAGCCAGGCGAGAGGAGCGCGATGTCGACGCAACCGTTGGACGGGCCCGGACCGATCGAGACGGCCGATGCCGCGGCGCGGGAAGCCGCCGCCGACCTCCTGCGCGCCCTCGCCTCTCCCACTCGCGTCGCCATCGTCCTGTCCCTGCGGGAGCGGGTGCAGTGCGTCCACGAACTCGTCGGGCACCTGGGCCTGAGTCAGCCACTGGTCAGCCAGCACCTGCGCGTGCTCAAGGACGCCGGTGTGGTGCGGGGCCAGCGCAACGGTCGTGAGATCACCTACGAACTCCTCGACGACCACGTCGCGCACATCGTCGGCGATGCGCTGATCCACGCGAACGAGACCACCGACGGCCGCGCCGTGCCGTCCGATGCGTCCCGGGCGGTGAACGAATGAGTGGCGTCGCATCGGGCCCGCAGCCGGTCACCGGCATCCGGTCGACGCGCCAACGCGCTGCGATCGCCGACGCCCTGGCCGGCACCGAGGACTTCTGCTCCGCGCAGGAGCTGCACGAGATTCTCAAGGCCCGGGGCGAATCCATCGGCCTGACGACGGTGTACCGCAATCTGCAGGCGCTGAGCCAGGCCGGGCAGATCGATGTCCTGTGGGACGGTTCCGGTGAGACCCGATACCGCCACTGCTCGTCGGGACACCACCACCATCTCGTGTGCCGGGAGTGCGGCACCACCGTCGAGGTCCAGGCCGAACCGGTCGAACGCTGGGCCGCGAAGATCGCCGCCCAGCACGGCTTCACCGACATCAACCACACCGTCGAGGTCTTCGGGCGCTGTGGGGACTGCCGAACCGCCGAGAAGGACTGAGCTTTCAGCGCCCCCTGATCCGAAAGACCACACCCCACTGGTCCCTGATCCGAAAGAACCACACACCGCTGGTCTGTGGCGTGCGAGCGATGCCCCTCCCTCTGCTCCCTGAGGTGCGAGGAGCGCT
>NZ_JAMBDT010000093.1:0-20434 GCF_025143765.1 Gordonia sp. p3-SID1431 | reverse complement strand
GGGGGGCCGGCGGCCGTGTTGAGACCGCTCGGGTCGAGCGAACCGGTGCCGAGGACGAGCCGATCCGGCCGGAGCGTGTCTTCGACGGCGAATCCCTCGCGCAGGAACTCCGGGCTCCACGACAGTTCGACATCCGCCCCGGCATGGGAGAGCACCGAGATCCGTTGTGCGAGTTCGGCGCAGGTGCCGACCGGTACGGTCGATTTGCCGATGATGAGGTGGGCGCCCCGCAGCGTCGGCACGAGCGCGTCGATCGCCGAGTACACGTGCGAGAGGTCGGCCCGGTGCCCGCGGGGTTCCTGCGGGGTCCCGACGCCGAGGAAGTGCACCGAGGCGTGGTCGGCGGCCGCGAGATGGTCGGTTGTGAAGCGGAGTCGTCCGGCGTCGATGTTGCGGCGCAGGATGTCGGCGAGCCCCGGCTCGAAGAACGGGACCTCGCCGGCCTGCAGGCGTTCGATCTTGTACGGGTCGACGTCGATGCCGACGACGTCGTGCCCGAGTTCGGCCATGCAGGCCGCGTGAGTGGCACCGAGGTAGCCGCATCCGATCACCGTGAGCTTCATGAGGGCAACGGTTACCCAGGCGGAACCACCGGTAACCATCCTCGCCGTGGCGGGTTGTCATCGGCTGGGTGAACTTCCGGAGCCGCGCCCACCCGGTCCGTCCACCCGCCGGTTGAGCCGAGTGCTCCCGCTGGTTGAGCGGAGTCGAAACCTCAGTCGTGCTTCTGGAAATTCAGGTACGCCTTCGACGGGGTGGGGCCACGTTGTCCCTGGTACTTCGATCCGACCGACGCGCTGCCGTACGGCTCCTCGGCCGGGCTGCTGAGGCGGATGAGGCACAGCTGCCCGATCTTCATGCCGGGCCAGAGGGTGATCGGCAGGTTCGCGACGTTCGACAACTCGAGGGTGATGTGGCCGGAGAAGCCGGGGTCGATGAAGCCCGCCGTCGAATGCGTGAGCAGGCCGAGCCGGCCGAGTGACGACTTGCCTTCGAGCCGGCCGGCGAGGTCGTCGGGCAGCGAGCACACTTCGAGGGTGGACCCCAGCACGAACTCACCCGGGTGCAGCACGAAGGGCTCACCGTCGGCGGGTTCGACCAGCGAGGTGAGTTCGTCTTGGCGTTGTGCGGGGTCGATGTGGGTGTAGCGGGTGTTGTTGAACACCCGGAACAGGCCGTCGAGCCGGACGTCGACGCTGGAGGGCTGGACGAGGGCGGGATCGAACGGATCGATGGCGAGGCGCCCGTCAGCGATCTCGGCGCGGATGTCGCGGTCGGAGAGCAGCACGGTGTCGAGGTTATCGAATGGTCAGGGAGGATCTGCGCCGGTGTCGGTCGGCGCCGACCCTCCGCTCTCCGGTGCCGCTGTTCTGCGCCGCCGGACATCGGCGCGCATGCGGTCGAGGATCGCGTCGGTGCGATGGGCATGGTTGATCCGCGGCGTCGGCGACGGGTGCGCGCGGGGCGGGTGCCAGACGGCGCGGCCGGCGTCGACCCCATCTGTGGCGATGGTGGTGGCCCACTGATCCACGCCGGTGCCGACCACCCGGTTGTGTGGTGGGCAGGCGGTCGCGAGGGTGTCGAGGTCGGTGGATCCGTGGTGGGCGTCCCATTCGACGACGTGGTGGATCTCGCAGTCGAACGACGGCCGCGTGCATCCGGGGAAGGTGCAGCCGCCGTCGCGGGCAACCGCGGCGATTCGTTGTGCGCGCGAGGCCAATCGCCTGGACCGCCCGAGGTAGAGCACCTCGCTGGAGTGGTCCCGGAAGACCGCGAGATGATGATCCGCGTCCGCGGCGAGGTCGATGGCGTCCTTGATGGGTAGGAGGGTTCCCGTCGCGGTCCGTGCCGGGTCGCCGGCCGCGTCGCGCAGCGCCGATTCGGTGATGGAGACGACGAGGTGTGGCGGCAGCCCGTGGTGCGAACCCCCGAGCGCGCCGGCGTCGAGCACGAAGCGCAGCATGGCGCGCAACGCGTCGTGGTTCCGCTTCTCGGTCGTGCGCTCGTCGCGTCCGGCAGCGGCGGCCAGCGCGTCGGGGTCCGCGGCGGCGGGGTTGCCGGTGGGCGACTCGGGATCGGCGGGATTGTTCATCCCGGGAGCGGCCCACACCGACAAGACGACGTCGAACATGGCGCGCGTCACGGGGTCGAGCGTTGCGGTCAGCCGGGACATCAGTTGGGCGTCTTGCGGCCCGAGTTTGAGGCCGCGGTTGCGGGCGCGGTCGCGATCGTCGGTGATGGTTCCGTCGGGGTCGAGGTGGGCCAGGATGCGGGCGCCGAGATCACGGAGTGACGACGGGTCGTACTCGCGTGCGTAGTGCGCGAGCGTTGCCTCGGCGGCTTCCCTGTCGGCGGGGTCCACGTCGGCGGGGATCTTGCGCATCACCGCGATGACGACGTCGACGTGGCGTCCCGAGATCTCGCCGTCGGCAACACCTTTGGCGGTCTCGGGGAAGCGCGGTTCGAGCGGCACCCCCTGCATGTCCGGGAACCTGCCCAAGGCCCAGACCCGGTTCATCAGGCGGGTCGCCTCGCCGCGCCGGTGCAGACCGTGGCAGAGGAAGTTGGAGACGGTCTGGCACCCCATTTTCCGGTACGCCGACCGCTCGTCGATGTCGACGATGTGATCGGTGAACAGCGACAGCATCCGTCGTTCGGCACGCTCGTGCTCGATCGCGACCTGTAGGAGGTCGGTGTCGGAGCAGTCCGTGGACTGCGTCTCGGCGATCTCGTCCATAAGTGCATGCAGGCGCTTGTACTGGTCGAGAAGAAGTGGTGGTGGTGCAGATGGCTCGGTAGAAGCCATGATTTCATCCCCCGTCATCATGGCTTTACTCGAAACTACGTTCGAGACTACCGGCCGGTCGTCCAGCGCGCAACCCCTTCCGGCGAATTGTTCTGCGTCGCAACCGAATCGCGTCGGCCCGCCGAGAGACCCGGCCTCGCCCAGATGTCGCAGTTCGTTGCGCCTGACGCCACGTTCTGCGACATCTGTGCGTGCCGGCGACCGGCCCGGCCACGGGTTTGCTAGGCTGTCGTTCGCGAGTCCGGCACTCGCACGCCGATGTAGTTCAATGGCAGAACATCAGCTTCCCAAGCTGAATACGCGGGTTCGATTCCCGTCATCGGCTCCACCATCACGGGGTCCGCAAGGCACTCTCCTGGTCCATTGACGGACTAGCCGAAGAGAGCCACCGCGGTGCCGGAGATTAGCGGCACACTCAGCATGACCAGGACGACTCCGTTGATCCATCGGTGGTCACGCAGAACCGCCAAGAACTCACGGACCTGGGCGTTGGGGACGAAGTATCGCGCGGTGTGGGCGCCGGTCGAGAATCCGTCGATCCCGGCAGACCGCATGAGCATCGCTCCGCGGAAGGCGTGATAGCCGCTCGTCACCACCGCGACCGGTTCGGTCACTCCACGCTCGTCGAGCACACGCCTCGAGTACCGGAGGTTCTCCGCGGTGTCGGTGGATCGGTCCTCGAGTGCGATGGCATCACGATCGACGCCCTTCGACACGAGGTACTCGGCCATCGCCGCGGCCTCCGACAGCCGCTCGTCGCCACCTCTGCCTCCGGAGCAGATGATCAGCGGGTCCAGGCCGGAAGCCCGGGCCAGATCATAGATCTCGCGACCGCGGTCGAGTCGTGACGCCAGCAGCGGACCGACGCGGGACCCGTCGAGCAGACCGGCACCCAGGACGATGATCGCGCAGACCTTCGCCCGTCGCGCCCGCCACCTGCTCCACCTGCCGTACAGCCACGACCAGAGCAGCAGCGAGGCGAACACGAATCCCAAGTAACCGGCCGGGATCCCCACCGCCAGGAGGAATCTGAGCAGAGCGTTGCTCGTCGAGACGTCGAACCATCCGACGATGATCCCGAGCAGGAGTCCGAGCGCGTAACCGGACAGGAGTGCACCCAAGAGCGCCGACAGCAGGTTCGCGGGGCGGCGCCCCTCTCGACGCAGAAGCGTCACGCCGTTGGCGATCAACGACACCCCGAGAATGAGGATGGTAAGCAGCGCAACGAGTCCGAGGGCCACGATGACCACCGCCGGTGCGAGAACCGAGCCGTCGTCGACGCCCCTGTCCACGACCGCGATCACCGCGGCGAGCATCACGCCCGACAAGCCCGCGGTCAGCAGGATGCCGGGGCTCAGACGACGTGGGTCCTGCCATGCGAGCACCGCGCTCGCGATGAGCAGCACTGCAGCAACTATCAGTACGCCCATCACGAGCACGATGGTGTCACAGGTGTCGCGCAGGTCGGCAAATGAGGAATGAGCCCAGCGGCTCTAACTCGATCTCGGCGCACACGAAACGTTTCTCCGTACCCATTCTCGGACGCGATCGAAACCGCGCCGCCGGCGTGCAATCATCAGACGAGTTGGGCCGACGCCACAGTCGGTCCTCGTCATCCCAGGACGCACACATGCATCTGCCCGCGATGAGAACTCCGATTCTGGTGCTGAGCATCGGCCTGCTCCTGAGCTGGCTGCTGCCGTCGCCCGCTCATGCGGCGCCCAACCGGGTCGATGCCACTCCGGCTGGGTTGACCCTCGATGGACGCCAGGGGTGGCCATCCGGATTCGACGCCTACCAATTGGCCACCGATTGGTCGGTGAATGCCGGTTGCGGAGCGATGGTTGATCTCGACGACTATTTCGCCGCCTTACCTCCGCATTCGCTCACTCGCTTCAATCTGTTCGCTCAACTGGCCGTGAACAAGTACACCCAGCAATTGGATTTCGGGCCGATGGATGCCGTCTTCGACGCCGCCGCGCGGCTCGATCAGATGGTCTTGCCTGTCCTCGCGGCCGCCGATGGCGCATGCGAGAGCGGAGTTTTCAAGGAACGAGACTGGTACCGATCCGGCTGGCGAACCGTCGCCGGCGCGGGTGGACTCACGTTCGAGCAGTGGGTCAGGACGGCAGTGGGACGCTGGAAGAGCAGGTCGGCTCTGGCGGGATGGGAATTGGTGGGTGAACCCGAACCGTCCATCTGTGGCGATCAGTCGTGTGGATGGCAGCAGCGGTCGTGCCCGGTCGACGCCGCGCGCGTACTGCGGTCGTTTTTCGGCAGCGCAGGTGCGATGGTCACCCGGCTGCACGGCGGGGCGGTGATCTGGTCCGGCTTCACCGGCGGTGGCCAGTGCGGCACCGCCGGGCCCGACTACCAGTACGTCGCCGGCTCCCCCTACGTGGACGTCCTGGACTATCACGACTACGGTGCGGACGGTGTCGCGCTCCCCGGGGATCAGTGGAACGGACTGGCCGAACGTCTACGCCAGGCACGCGCAGTCGGAAAACCCCTCGCGGTGAACGAGATCGGCCAGCATGCCGGCTCATGCGGTTCGACGTCCGAGCGCGTCGACGACTTCCGAACCAAGATCGCCGGGCAGCGGGCGGCCGGGACGGCAACCGCACTGTTCTGGGCATTCGTCCCGGACCCGAGGCACGACCAGTGCACCTACGACATCGGTCCCGGTGACCCGGTGCACGAACTGGTCTCCGAACTGACCAGCCTCGATTGAGGGTCAGCACTCGGGCAACAGTGCAATACCCGGCCGACGGGCCGACCGGCCGTTAGACTCTGCCGATGTCCAGTCCCCTGGGGATCACCCCCGACGAGTCGCTGCGCAAGGGACTTCAGAGTCGTCACATCAGCATGCTCGCGCTCGGCGGCGCCATCGGCACCGGCTTGTTCGTCGCCTCGGGCGCCACCATCTCAGACGCGGGCCCGGGTGGCGCCATCCTGGCGTATCTGCTGATGGGCTGCATGGTCTTCTTCCTGATGCAGAGCCTCGGCGAGATGTCGGCATACATCCCGTGCAGCAACCCGTTCGAGGAGTACGGAAAGCGCTTCGTGTCCAAGTCCTTCGGCTTCGCAGCCGGGTGGAACTACTGGCTCAACTGGTCGGTCACCCTGGCCGCCGAGTTGGTGGCCGCCGGGCTGATCATGAAGTACTGGGCACCCGACGTGCCGTCGTGGATCTGGTCGGTCGTGTTCCTGGCGGGTCTGCTGGCGCTGAACCTGTTCGCGGTCAAGGCGTTCGGCGAGGCCGAGTTCTGGTTCGCGGCGATCAAGGTCATCGCGGTGGTCGTCTTCCTCATCGTCGGCGTGCTGCTGATTCTCGGTGTCGTCGGCGACCGTCCGTCGCCGGGCTTCAGCAACTGGACGATCGACGACGCCCCGTTCGTGGACTTCCCGCTCGGCATGCTGTCGGTCTTCCTCATCGCCGGTTTCGCATTCCAGGGCACCGAGATGATCGCGGTCGCCGCCGGCGAGGCGGTCGAACCGAAGACGGCGATTCCGCGCGCCGTGCGCACCGTCTTCGTGCGCATCCTGCTGTTCTACATCGGCACCCTGACCGTGATCGCGTTCCTGATCCCGTACACCGACCCCAATTTGCTGAATGCGTCCGAGGAGAACATCGCGATCGCCCCGTTCACCCTCGTGTTCTCCGACGCGGGGATCGCGGTGGCGGCATCGATGATGAACGCCGTGATCCTGATCGCGATCCTGTCGGCGGGCAATGCGAGCCTGTTCGCGGCAACCCGCGCGTTGTACGGCCTGTCGGTGCAGGGCAACGCCCCACGTGTGTTCGCCTGGGTCACGCGATCAGGAGTGCCACTCCTCGCCGTGGCCGCGACGGCGGCCATCGGCGCCCTCTGCTTCCTGGCGAGTCGGGTGGGCGACGGTCGCGCGTATGTGTGGCTGGTCACCGCCTCGTCGGTGGCGGGCTTCATCACGTGGATGGGTATCGCGTGGGCCCACTATCGTTTTCGGCGGGCGTGGCAGGCGCAGGGTCTCGACCTCGGCAGACTCCCCTACAAGGCCTGGCTCTACCCGGCCGGCCCGATCATCGCGTTGCTCATGTGTGTTGCAGTCATCGCGGGGCAGAATCTCCCGGCGATCCGCGACGGATCCGCGGGGAATCTCGAACTCTGGCTCACCGCCTACGGCGCACTGTTCGTGTTCCTCGCTCTGTGGTGGGGCCACAAGGTGATCACGCGCAGCCCGACCGTCGACCTGCTCACCGCCGATCTGTCACCCACATCAGCTGCGTCGGCGCATCGCGATCCGGATCCGGACCTCGTCGGCTGACGATCAGCCGACAAGTTCGGCGATGTGGTTCAACGAGTTACGCAGATGGTCGTCGGCGAACGGCGGGAACTCGATGTACTCCCGGATGTGAGCGGGCACGGCCGACCAGTCGTAAGTCAGGGTGAGCTCGGTGGACGCCTCCCCCACCGGCACCAGGTCGTAACGCCATGTCCAGCCGCCGAATTCGAGCTCCCCGGAGTCGTTGCGCTGCCCTGGTTGCCACGCTATCGCCGACCGCGGTTCGATCACCTCGACCCGCTTCTCCATCAGGTAGTCACCGTCCGGATGGTTGGAGTGGTACATGTTCATCCGGAAGACCTGGCCCACCTCCCGCAGCGGTGTCGTGTCGACTGCGTCCCGAACCCAGCCGGTGCCGTCGATGGCCTGGTGTGTGCGGGGGTCGGCGAGCGCCGCGAACACCTCGTCGGGCGTGGCGGAGATCGTGCGGCTGACGGCAACGTTCTCGTGCGTCATGGTGCTGGCCCTTTCGGGTCGGGTCCCCCGGATCGGGGATCGGACACAGAGGTGGACCCGAACCGGCGCCCGTACTCATCGGTGACCTTGTTTCCCACGAGTGCATGTCATCCTCGTGAGATGGACCTGCGCCTGAGTCGGGAACGTTTCGCCGCCGCGCGGTCGGTCACACTCGCCACCGTGTCACCCTCCACCAAGCCGCACCTGGTCCCCGTCGTGTGCGCACTCGACGACGACGTCATCTACACGTGCGTGGATCACAAGCCGAAACGAACCACCGCACTCCGTCGTCTCGCCAACATCGCGGACAACCCCGCGGTGTCGCTCCTGGCTGACATATATTCCGACAGCTGGGATGAACTGTGGTGGGTGCGGGTCGACGGCCGGGCACATGTCGTCGACGCCGGTGAACCCGTCGGCAGTCACGGCATCGACACGCTGGCCGCGAAGTATCCGCAGTATCGACTCCGACGGCCCGATGGACCGGTGATCGTCGTGGAGTCTCTGACGTGGCACAGCTGGTCGGCCACCTCATAGGCACGTCGGCGGGCGGCGGTTTCGGGCGATTCCGGCACGTTCCTCGATAGGCTGGCTGCCACGCAGGCATACCGAGGAGGTTCCCGATGGTGCAGCGCAGCGGCGAACGGCCACGCGACAACCGGTCCGGATCACCGGGCTCGGCCGGCCGAGGCTCCGGATCGCCTGACCCACAGCGGGACTTCGACGAGATCGACCACCAGTCGGCGGGTGAGCGCGCCGACGAGGTGGAACCGAAGATGCGACGTCGGCAGTGGATCGGACTCCTTGCCGGCGTGGCACTCGCGGCCCTGGTCTACGTGATCCTGCCCGCCGAAGTCGGGCAGGGAGCCCGGCTCACGGCGGCGACCGCAGTTCTCATGGGCCTCTGGTGGATGACCGAGGCGATACCCATCCCCGCAACCGCGTTGCTGCCGCTGGTGATCTTCCCGGTCTTCGGCTCAGACGAAGCGGGCGAGTCGATCTCGGTGAACGACGTCGGCGCGGCCTATGGAAACAACGTCATCTTCCTGTTCATGGGCGGCTTCATCATCGCCCTCGCGATGCAGCGGTGGAATCTGCACCGCCGCATCGCCCTGGTCACGGTCTCGGCGATGGGCACCAAGCCGCCGATGGTGATCGCGGGCTTCATGATCGCCACCGGATTTCTCTCGATGTGGGTGTCCAACACCGCAACCGCCGTGATGATGATCCCGATCGGCGTGTCGGTGCTGGCGCTGGTTCTCGACCTCGGTAAGGATTCGGGCACCGACGCGCCCGGGCCGAAGGTCACCGACACCGACGAACCGGTGGACGGTGAGACCCTCACCCAGGCGGTCATCAAGAGCAACTTCGGCACAGCACTGATGCTCGGCATCGCCTACGCCGCATCGATCGGATCGTTGGGCACGATCATCGGCACCCCGCCCAACACCCTCCTGGTCGGGTACCTCGAGGGCGAAGGCATCGACATCGGGTTCCTGGAGTGGATGATCGCCGGCGTCCCGCTCGCCGTGATCTTCCTCGCCATCGCGTGGTTCCTGCTCACGCACGTCCTGTTCAAGCCGGAGATCGACGACATCCCCGGCGGCCGGCGCATCATCCGCGATCAGCTCGACGCCCTCGGCTCGATGTCGCAGGGCGAGATCCGGGTCGCCGCGATCTTCGGCCTCACCGCACTGGCGTGGATCGCGGTCCCGCTGATCTGGGACGAGAATCCGCCGATCTCCGACACCGGCATCGCGATGACGGCGGCGATCCTGCTGTTCCTAATGCCCAGCGGCTCCAAACCCGGTGTGCGCCTGCTCGACTGGGAGACCGCGATCAAACTGCCATGGGGCGTGCTGCTGCTGTTCGGCGGCGGCCTCGCCTTGTCCCAGCAGTTCGAGTCCAGCGGACTGACCGCCTGGATCGGCGACGTGGCCGCCGGGCTCGACACGATCCCGGTCATCGTGCTGGTGGTCATCGCGGCGACCGCGATCATCTTCCTCACCGAGATCACGAGCAACACCGCGACAGCGGCAACCTTTCTCCCGGTCGCCGGAGGCGTGGCCATGGGAATGGGTCTCGACCCTTTGGTGCTCACGATCCCCGTCGCCCTCGCCGCAACCTGCGCATTCATGCTCCCGGTGGCGACCCCACCGAACGCGGTGGCCTACGCCAGCGGGTACGTCACCATCGGCCAGATGATCCGTGGCGGGCTCTGGCTCAACCTCATCGGGATCGTGCTCATCACCCTCGCCGCCTACACCGTGTTCGCGTGGTCCCTCGGCATCGCGTACTGACCCACGACTCGACCGGGCCCGATCGAGTCGCTCGTCACCCTCCCGCCGACCACGGGAATGCACCGAACCGACGGATCCGTTGCGCGAAGGGTCAACAACGTCGCGAACAAAGAGGTGCAGTTGTGAAGATCGGGATCATCGGAGCGGGATTCATCGGCGGGACGCTCACGCGTCGTCTGACATCGTTGGGACACGAGGTGCGGGTGGCGAACTCACGCGACCCGGAGACGCTGGCCGAACTGGCCTCCGAGACCGGCGCCACCGCGGTATGGGCCGCCGACGCCGCGAAGGACGCCGACCTGGTGATCGTCAGCATCCCGCAGAAGAACACCCCCGACCTCGCGCCGGGCATCCTCGACGCCCGCAAGCCCGACGCCCCGGTGATCGAGACGAACAACTACTACCCCCAGCAGCGCGACGGCAAGATCGAGGCGATCGAGAACGGTACTCCCGAGAGCGTCTGGGTGTCGGAACTGCTCGGCGTTCCGGTGTACAAGGTGTTCAACGGTATCTACTGGAAGCACCTGCTGAACAAGGGCGTACCCGCGGGCACAGAGGGCCGCATCGCGCTGCCGATCGCCGGCGACGATCCGGCCGGCAAGGAGATCGTGTTCCGCGTGGTCGACGAACTCGGGTTCGACCCGGTCGACGCCGGACCGCTCGCCGAGTCGTGGCGGCAACAGCCGGGAACGCCGGTGTACGGCAAGGATTTCGGCGCCGACGACACCCTCAAGGCGCTTGCCGATGCGTCGCCGGAACGCACCGCTGAGTGGCGCGCCTGACGCACTGACAGGGGCGGCACGCCACGGCGGGAATCAGCGACGCTTCGGACGTCCGGGCCCGCGTCGCGCACTCTTGCCGGGGATCTTCCCGGCCGCCTCGCGTGCCGCCCTCTTCGCCGCCGCCTTCTCCTTCGCCGACCGTTTGGGCGCCTCGTCGGTCCGCCCCCGCGACGACGTCGCCTTGCGGCCGCGCACGATGCCGATGAACTCATCGGCCAATTGAGTTGTGGGAGCAGGCCAGAGGAGTCCGACGGACCCGGTCGGGGCGTCGGTGACCGGCCGATACACCAGGTCCTTGCGGTGATGCAGGCGCGCCAGCGACTGCGGCACGAGCAGTACGCCGACGCCGGCCGCGACGAGTTCGACTGCGTCACCGGTGGTCTCGGGCCGATGATCCACCGCCGCACCCGGGCGTTCGGATACTGTCAACGGTTCGTCCAGCGGCCACAGCAACTGCTCGTCGGTCAGATCGGCCAGGGTCATCTCGTCGCCGGCGGTCAGGGCGTGGTCCTTCGGCACGACGACGACCGTCGTCTCCTCGTACAGGTCGATCGTGTGATGTTCCCGCGCATCGCCGGACCGCAGGGCATCGGGCAATCTGGTGATCGCCATGTCGACGCGCCGCTCCCCGACCGCCTCGGCACAGACCGCGACGTCGAGGGCGATGAGTTCCAGCGAGACGTCGGGACGCCGCTCGGCCCAGATCCTGACCCACTTGCTCGGCGTGACCCCCGGAACGTATGCCAGCCGGAAGACAGGGGCCTCGCCCGCTGCGTGAACGTCGGGTGTGGTCACGCCCAAAGGCTACCGCCCGATACCCTCGTCGAATGAGCTCGCAGTCGATGAAGCCGGCCACCGCCGCCAAAAAGCTGGACGTGTACCTGCCGGCCACTCCTGCGGAGTTCCAGCAGGGCCCGATCACCCGGGCCGAACTCGCCGCCCTCCAGACCGACCCGCCGGAATGGCTCCGCACGCTTCGCGCCGACGGCCCGCACCCGAAGAATCTGGTCGCGGCGAAACTCGGCATCTCGAACTCGGGCCTGGTTCGCGGCGGCATCACCGAGGCACTCACGACGGCGCAGATCGACGACCTCCTCGCCGAGATGCCGGATTGGCTGGCCGCCGAACGCGCCACCCAGATCGAGGTCCGTCGCGAGGAGCGGCGCGTCAGGTCGCTGCACGCCGACCGACGACGCGCCCGCGAAGAGGGTGACACGGACCCGGAGAGTTAGTCCTCCGACCGGTCCGCAGCCGCACAACAGTATCCACCCGACAGCGACTATCGCTTCACTGCAACGTCTCTCGGATCTCGACCGCCAGCCCTGTCAAATGCTCCCGGAGCACGCGCTGCGCGCGGGCCGGCGAATCCGTGTCGGCGAGGAGCAGGTGCATCGCCAGACCGTCGACGAGGGCGTGTACCGCGACCGCATGAGAGTCGAGATCGCGGCCGGCGCCGATCAGCCCGTGCTCGTCGAGGACGCCCAGCACCGTCCGACAGAGCGAACGCAAACCGTCGTGGGCCTCACGCGCAGCATCTGCGAGACCGGGATGTGCCACCGACTCGGTCACCATCGCGAGGTTGACGTGCATCTCGACGCGCCGCTCGTCGTCCAGCGGTAGGACCTCGGACAACACGGCCTCGGCCCAGCGCAGCGGGTTGCGAATTCGGTCGTGCCGACGGATGCGAACCGCCACCCGGTCGTAGATCAGCCGCATCGAGAACTCGAGCAGCTCCTCCTTGTCCGCGAAGACGTGGCGGAGCGAGCCGACCGAGATGTTCGCTTCCGCCGCCACCTCGCGGACCGATACTCCGGATGCGCCTTCGCGCAACACGATCCGCCACAGGGCCTCGGCTATCTCGGCGCGTCGCCCGTCCCGGTCGATCAACTTGGGCATTGACTCATGGTAGTACACCCGTGCTACGTTGGCGCCGGTTTTGATAGCACGGTTGTGTCAGCAAAGAACGGAGAACCGATGGCGACCCGACACGCGGCGCTGGACGTCCTGCGCGGCATCGCGATTCTGGGCACCCTCGCCACCAACATCTGGATCTTCACCAACGCGGAGGGGCTGATCGGCTACATCCAGGGCGCCTATCGGGCCACCGGCTCCTGGGCGGTGGCCGAGGACGTCCTGCAGCAGCTCGCCCAGGGCAAATTCCTCGGTCTGCTCACGATCATGTTCGGAATCGGGCTGGCCATCCAGCAGCGGTCGGTTGTTCGACGAGGCCGGACCTGGCCGGGACGGTACTACTGGCGAGCCGCGCTGCTGTTCGTCGACGGCGTGATCAACTACTTCCTCTTCACCGAGTTCGACGTCCTCATGGGTTACGCGGTCACCGGACTCATCGTCGCCTACCTGCTGTCGATGCGGCTGCGGCGCCAGTACGTCGCGATCGCGATCGCTGCGTCGACGCATCTGGCGCTGCTGGGCCTGGTGAGCTGGGCCCTTCTCGCCGCGCCCGCTACATCGGGTCCGGGTGCCGCGCTGTCCCCGAACCCCTACGCGAGTGGCAGTTTCGTCGACCTCGTCGCTTTTCGCGCCGAGAACTTCCTGATGTTCCGTGCCGAGGTCCTCTTCATCCTGCCGATGTCGATCGCGCTCTTCCTCATCGGCGCGGCCCTGCTGCGCGCCGGCGTCCTGGAACCGCGCGGCGCCCGGCTTCGGCGACGCCTGATGGCCGTCGGGCTGGGGATCGCCCTACCTCTCGACTTTGCCGTCGGACTGGCCGGTGGCGATGCCGGACTCGTCGTGGGGCGGTACGGGTTGGCGCCGCTCGTCGCACTGGGGTTGCTCGCATGGGTCGCCGGGTACTACGCCGACGGCCGCACTCCCGGGCGGTGCGGCCGCGCGCTGACACCGGTCGGTCGAATGGCGTTGTCCTGCTATGTGTTACAGAACGCGATCGCGGGTGCCGCCTGTTACGGCTGGGGCCTGGGGCTCGCGCACCATCTCGACGGCTCGACGCTGGTCCCCGCCACGGTGTCGCTGTACCTCGGCATCGCCGTGGTGCTCATGCTGTTCTCCCGCTTCTGGCTCAGCCGATTCGAGCGGGGCCCTCTCGAATGGCTGTGGCACCGAAGCTACGACCGCATCACCGCTTCCGCCGACCGGCGACTGTCACCCGAACGAGTGGACAACCCGCGGTGACGGCTGCTCGACCGCAGGTCAGCGAGCCGACCGGGATGGGTTAGCCATCCCCGCCGCGGGGTACCCGACGCGCACCATCATCCGACCGAGGAGTGAGTCGTGGACACCGCCATCTGGATCATCATCGCCGTCGTCGTCGTGATCGTCATTCTTGCGCTCGTGTTGCTGCTGCTTCGTCAGCGAAAGGCACGCCGACGGGTTCAAGCCGAGGAGATCAGGCAGAACGCCACGCAACAGGTCTCGACCGTCCGCCACCGCGAGGCCGTCGCCGAGGAGGCCGATGCCCGGGCACGGAAAGCGCAGGCCGAAGCCGATGCGAAGGCTGCAGAGGCCAAGCGGCTGCAGGAACAGGCACGCCACCACCAGGGACACGCGGCCGAGTCGCGGCACGAGGTCGAGAGCGAGTTCGCCCGTGCGGATCGTCTCGACCCCGATGTCCGACGGAACGCGGATGGACGGGACACCGAGGGACGGGGCGCCGACGGGCGTGATGCGGACGGGCGGAACGACCCGAACGTCGCAGGCCGGCACGCCGGTCAGCCATCGAACAACCCGATCGATCCGCGTCACCGCCCGGACGCCGATCCCCGCGGACACCAGACGCCGCCGAACGCCCGCTGACGAGACCCTCTCGCAAGCGATGCCGGCCACACCGCCGGCGCGCTGTGACGGAGCCCGCTCCGAAAAGTGATACTCGGTCCCGAGTGTTAGTGGGTACCATTTCTCTCGTCATCTGCGCCGGGACCTTCGGGGCCGGTCTTCCGCAGCACCAGAGGGGTCCACGCATGGCGTCGTTTCTGTTCAAGCTCGGAAGCTTCTGCTTTCGCCACAAATGGTCGGTGATCGCGGCCTGGCTGGCTGCGCTCATCGCGGTCACCGGACTGGTCGGTGCACTCCAGCCCAAGTTCGCGCAGGACTTCAGCCTTCCCGGCACCGACTCGGGGGTTGCCACCGAACAGGTCGAGCAGTACTTCCCACAGGTCATGGCCCAGCAGGAACAGGCGTCCACGAGCATCCTGGTCGCTGCCGAGGACGGGCTGCAGAACCACACCGCGCAGCTGAACGAACTCGCCGCGGCCCTCCGCGGACTCCCCGACGTCATCGAGCCGCAGACCGTCGTCAACCCGCTGACGGTTGCGGCCGCTGATCCAGCACTCGCTGCGCAGGCCGTCGGCGACAACGGTCGGGTCGGTCTCATCCAGGTTCGCCAGGACATCCCGATCCTCGACCTCACTGTCGAGAACAAGGAAGAACTCGTCTCGATCCTGGACGAGTTCTCCGTCGACGGCCTGCAGGTGGAGGCAACCGGGTCGCTGATGCAGGTGATGGAAGCCGGCGGCACGGCCGAACTGCTCGGTTTCGCCGTCGCCTTCGTCGTGATGATCGTGGCGTTCGGAGCCCTCATCGCCGCCTTCATACCTCTCGTCACCGCGATCGTCAGTGTCGGCATCACCATCCTGCTGCTCACGCTGTCGGCCGAGGCTCTGTCGATCAACGAGTCCGCCACCGCCATCGTCACGATGCTCGGCATCGCCGTCTCCATCGACTACGCGCTGTTCATCGTGTCCCGGTACCGCGCGGAACTCCTCCGCGGCGGCGCGCCATCAGACGCCATCGGCCGAGCCGTCGGCACAGCCGGGTCGGCGGTGGTTTTCGCCGGCCTCACCGTGATCGTCGCGGTGGTGGCCCTCATGGTGATCGGCATCCCGATCATCACTCAGATGGGCGCGGGTGCCGGCGTCGCCGTGTTCATCGCGGTGCTGGCTGCTCTGACCCTCATCCCAGCCATCCTCGGTGCGTTCGGGCGGTTCGCCTTCCTACCTCGAATCCCCTGGATCAAGCACGCCGCGGAATCCGAGGACGACACTCTGGGTGTCAAAGTCGGGCGCACCGTCGTCAAATGGCCCATCCCGTTCATCGTGATCGGCCTGCTGGCGCTTGCGGCCGCGGCCATCCCGGCCACCAAGCTGGAACTCGGTCTGTCGCTGTCCAGCGAAGCCGAAGCACCCGCTCAGGAACTGCTGAGCCGCGGTTTCGGTGAGGGCATCAACGGCCCACTACTCGTCGTCGTGCACGACGAGGACGGCGCGATCAACGCCGCGGCCGAGGAAACCGTCCGGCACATCGCAACTCTGAGTGATGTCGCCAACCCCGAGGGACTCACCTTCACCGGCAATCGGGCCGGCGACACCGCGCTCATCATGGTCACCCCGGAGAGCGCGCCGTCGTCAGCCGCCACACACGACCTCATGGAGCAGATCCGCGCCTTCGCACCGACGGTCGAGAACCGTGGCGCCGAACTCCACGTCGGCGGTCAGACAGCCATCATGTCCGATCTCTCCCAGAAACTCGACGATGCACTCATCCCCTACCTGGTCGTGGTCGTCGGTCTCGCATTCCTGATCATGATCGGCGTCTTCCGGTCGCTCTGGGTCCCGCTCATCGGCACCCTCGGATTCGTCTTCTCGGTCCTGGCGACCTTCGGCGTCACCGTGGCGATCTTCCAGGAGGGCTGGCTGGGATTGATCACCCACACGCAGCCGATCATCTCCTTCCTGCCGATCTTCCTCATCGGCGTGGTGTTCGGGCTCGCGATGGACTACCAGGTGTTCCTGGTGACCCGAATGCGCGAGGAGTTCATGCACGGCTTGTCGGCCAAGGAGGCGATCGTCGCCGGTTACCGGCACGGAGCCCGGGTGGTCACGTCGGCGGCGATCATCATGATCAGCGTCTTCGCGGCGTTCATGCTCTCCCCGGAGACGACCGCCAAGATGATGGGTTTCGCGCTGGCCGCGGCAGTGTTCTTCGACGCCTTCGTGATCCGCATGCTGGTCGTACCCGCGGCGATCGCGTTGCTCGGCGACCGGGCCTGGGGCCTCCCGCGCTGGCTCGACCGCTTCGTGATCAACTTCGACATCGAGGGCGAAGCAGTCCGCCATCGTGGGCTCGAGGAACCGGACGACACCAGGTCCCCGGTCCCGGCGAGCTGAGAAGCCGCACAATCCTTCTGACAAGAAGTGAGCACACATGGGCAACTGCCTGACTGTGCACGCCGACTCCGACGCCCCGGAACCCGCGCCGGGGCGTCGGATGGGCCTGCGTGAACAGAACAAACTGCGCACCCGCAACGCCATCCGGCAGGCGGCGATCACCCTGATCGCCGAGCAGGGGTACGCCAAGACCACCGTCGAGCAGATCGCCGAGGCCGCCGGCGTCTCACACACGACGTTCTTCCGCTACTTCCCGTCGAAGGAGCAGGTGGTCGTCGGAGACGAGCACCTGCATGCCGAGGCGCACGCGATCGTCGAGTCCATGCCGCCCGGGCTCAGCCACTTCGACCTCATCCGGCGCCTGATGACCGAGCTGCACCGCCTCACCATCGACGACCCCTGGGTCGGCAATCCACTTCGCATGCAACTGATCCGCACCGAGCCGTTGCTGCAGAAGACCTTCCAGGTCGAGTCCGAGCGCATGATCTCGGACATGACCCAGCTCATCGCCGACTACTTACGGATCGCGCCCGACGACTTCCGGCTCAAGGTGTTCCTCGACGCGGTGGCCGGGGTGACCTTCCACCTGGCCACCGAGTTCGACGACAACCGGGAGATACCCCAGCTCGAGACGACGCTGCGCGCGATCGATCTCCTCGAGCAGGGGTTGCCGGTCGGATGAACAGTGGTTGTCCGGCCATTCGCCCCGCGAACATTCCCTCTAGGATTCAGAGCGTGATCTCGGACAACGCTGCCCGACCGCGATCGATGCCGGGCCTTCGACACGGCTCCTCGCTGCGCTCGTCGCCGGCTCAGGCAGCAGGGGGACCGGTCCGCTGGACGCGGTTCGTCGTTTCATGGGTCAGTACAGTCGCGGCCATCGCGGCCACCGTCTCGCTCGCGGCATCGGCCCAGGCCGCGCCGGCCAAGCCGACCCCGACGCCCTTCCCCGTGACCGACATCGCGCGGCTCTACGCCTCGGACATCTCGTCGTATCCGGGCGGCGTGTACCTGCAACCGGTCGAGACCTTCACCGCCCTGCGCCGCGACCACCCCGAGGTGATGGCCCGCAATCTCGAGACGGCGGTCGCGATCAACCAGTCGGCGGCCGGCAACCCGGGACTGCAGCGCCGAGCGCTCGCCGACGCACACGACGATCCGCTCTGGACGATGTCCGATGCCTTCGGCGACCGGCTCGGACGGGATTTCCGGAACGCCCTCGCCGCCGATCGCCTCCCGAAGACCACGGCCCTCTTCAGCGACTACCTCGCCCGCGCCGGTGGGCTCGCGAACGCGACGCTCGTCGAGAAGTACGTGTTCGGGTACGAGCGGCCGTTCATCGTCGCACCCGAGCGGATCCGCAAGTACATGCGCGCCGGAGCCAGCGAGTACGACGCGCTGGGCAGCAACCCGTCGTTCCCGTCCGGCCACACCAGCCTGTTCTTCTGGCGGGGCACCCTGTTCGCATCGATGCTCCCGGAACTCGCGCCGCAGTTCCTCGCCCGTGCCTCGGAGGGTGGATATCACCGCATCGTGCTGGGCGTGCACTACCCGCTCGACGTGATCGGTGGAGCGATCGTCGGGCAGGCCGCCGCCGCCGATCGCTGGAACGACCCGCAGTTCCGCCGGCTCCTCGCCGCGTCTGCCACCGAGATCCGCAAGGAACTCGAATGGCGTTGCGGCGCAGCCCTCTCGGTGTGCATTGCGCGTGACACGCCCTACGCCACCGACGCCGCGGCCCAGACGATCTACGCCCAGCGCATGACCTACGGATTCGGACGCGTCTCGTCGCCGACACATCCGATGGTGGTGCCCCGACAGGCCGTCGAACTGATCGCCGGGGCGTACCCGCAACTCACCGACGAGCAGCGGCGTCAGGTCCTGGAACAGACCGCGTCGCCCGCGGGATACCCGCTCGACGACCAGCGTCCCGGCCGCGCCTCCTGGCAGCGCCTGGACCTCGTCCGTGCTTACACCGCCGACGTCACGGTCGGCCGCGACGGTCGGGTGACCGTCCACTGAGGACCGCCCTGACCTGCCGGTAACTGAATCGTTTGTCCCACTGCCCGTTGCGAACTCGTTCGTGACGGGCAGTGTCGTGCCATGTGGTCCACTGTGTGTCCAGTTTCGCCGAACAGCTTGACACCGGCGTAAGGGTATGGCTACTTTTCGAGTGGCCCACATCACATCCGACGTGGACTCACCGCCGTGACCAGGGCGGACGGTGCCGGAATCGCGGACCCAGACACAGCGCTGGGTCGATGAACTCAATCCTTCTAAGCCCCGCCGGGGCGATGTCGCCGTGCCCTCTCGCAGGGCGGTTCCGTCGTGCCCGGAGATCATCGGGAAAGGCAGTCGAAACATGCGTTGGTCGAATTCACGCAGGAGAGCCGGACGGTTGGCGGCAGTCGCCGTCGCCGCGGCGTGCATCTTCTCGGTCGTGTCGTGCAGCAGCGACGACGGCGGATCGTCGGACGGCTCCGCCGCGGATGCCAGCGGCACCAAGGCGTCGGGCGAGGCGATCAAGGTGGGGTTGTTCAACCCCACCAAGGGCCCCGCCACCCAGGGTGGCGTGACCACCGGCAAGGACGCCGCCCTGGACTACATCAACAACCAGATCGGCGGCATCGGGGGCCGGCCCGTCGAGATCGTCGACTGCGGAATCGACCAGACCGCACCGGAATCGACGGTGTCGTGCGCCAACCAGTTCGTCGAGGCCGGCGTGGTCGCCGCGATCGACGGCTACAATGCCGAATCCGCCTCCGCGGTGCCGATTCTCACCTCGGCCGGCATCCCGTTGGTCGGCCAGATCCCGTTCAACACCTCCACCGGCGCCTCGGCGGAGAACCGCGTGTACTTCGGTCCGCCACCCGCCGCGTTCCTCGTCGGTTTCATGCAGCAGCTCAAGGCCGCCAACAAGAATTCGTTGACGCTGGCGAATGCCGATCTCCCACAGGCACATCAGGTGTTCGACGGTTTGATGAAGCCGCTCGGCGCCCAGCTCGGCATCGACGTCAAGTCGGTCTACTACCCGCCGACCGGCCCGAACTTCACCTCGCTGGCCACCACCCTGGCCGAGGGCAACCCCGCCGCGGCCGGCCTGATGACCTCACAGAACGACAACGTGTGCACCAAGCTCGCGCAGTCGCTGCGGTCGGTGAACTACGAGGGCACCATGTTCATGGCGGCCTGCACCGACTTCATCGACACCATGGGCGCGCAAGCGGTTGGCGCACAGACCTACTCACCGATCTGGCAGCCCCCGGCCATGGACTCCGCACCGGAGCCGGCCAAGGCGAATCTCGGGATCGCCCAGAAGTTCATCGACGAGCAGGGTGGCACCGGCGGTTTCTACGCCTACGGCACCTTCGCGACCCTCGCCGACTTCGCGATCACGCTCAACAACGCCAAGGTCACCGATTTCACCGGCCCGAACGTGCTCGGTGCGCTCAAGGCAGTCACCGACTACCAGTCGTTCATCGGCCCGAAGCTCAACTGCGGTAAGCCGACCACGCCGAACTGCACCACCGAGATGCTGCTGTTCGACGTCGTCGCCGAGAAGAAGACCGAACCCGCCACCGGCGGCTTCATCACCCCGCTTCCGGCTGCGCTGCAGCGCATCCCGGG